>JAJUHH010000121.1 GCA_029267975.1 Clostridiales bacterium | reverse complement strand
GGCGGCTTCGATGGTGCTGCTGTCAACACTGTTTAAGTCATCCACAACCGTAATTTTACTTCTGATCATGCCCATCCAGCAGCTGAAAGGAAACTCTCCGCTTTGCTCCGGTGTGAATTTAATGACATTATCTCCCACCGAAAGCCGGTACTGGATATTATATTCCGGGACAAGGATGGCATTGTTGCAGCCATTGATATCTCCCTGCTCTGCCTGAATCGTCCAGACCACCGGTATTCCTTTCTGCACGACGATAGGTTCATAGCGACCAGAGGATAAGCCTGTAGTTACCACCTGTACCCCATCCTGGATGAGCGCTACATTGGCAGAAGCACTGCTTGCCTGGCCGGTCATAAAAGGAAAATGCGGAAATGCGATTCCTGATAAAGTCAGACCGTTGTTAAACATAAACACACCTAAGATCAGCACCAATACCGCACTGACGGTCATCATCTTATGGGTAAATTTTTTGCTGAGCAGGGAACCGATGGCACCAAAGGCAAACATCAGGGGAACTGTTCCGACACTAAAGAGGAACATGGAGAGGGCTCCCTTGAAGGGACTACCCGTTGACAATGCATAAAGCTGCATGGCCTGTAAGGGGCCACAGGGCATAAGCCCATTCAATAATCCAATATACAAAGGGCTGCTGTTTCTTTTTGCGTAGATCTTCTTGGCAAATATCTTGGGCATTCTGGGATTTAATCTGCGAAGCCAGGGAAATACGTTTAACATATTCAGTCCCATGATCACCATAAAGATTCCCGCAAAGAGCTGGACCATACCCTTTAAGGGTCCTGAGAAGCTGACAACAGAACCAATGGCACCAACCATCCCGCCAAGAAGGGTATAGGAGATTACTCTGCCAAGATTGTAAAGCAAGCTGGGCCGTAAGGTACTAAGCTTGCTTGTGGGACGATTGTCATCGGCCTTTGTACTGGCACACTGGCTGAGACAGATCCCTCCGCACATAGCCACACAATGAACGGAGGTTAAAAGACCAATCACAAAGAGCATGCCATAGCCCATGCCTTCCTTGGCAATAGGAAAGGAATTAAAAATATTCAGGAGACCAAAGCGGTTTGCTATCATATACAAAGCAAACAGGATGATGATCCATGCCACAACATCAGAAAAATCGGTGCGCTTTTGCTCCGCCTCTGATTGGTTTGCATAAAGCTCAGCATGATAGTCATGCTGCTTTAGCAAGGCTATCATTCTCTCGGGACTGATCATAGATACATCATAGGTGATGCTCACTCTCCCTGCCGAATAGCTTGCCTTCACACTAAATACTCCTTCTGCCTGAGACAGTTCCCGTTCAATAATATTCTCACAGTTAACGCAGGTCATGTTCCGGACCAGTAGCGTTATGGTTGTGATATTTGAAGACATAGACTTCCTCCTTAGACGATTCATTTTGACATAGGAGCAAGACAAAAGCTGCCAGCCTTTCTGTCCTAATCCTCTTTTAGTGTAAGGATAGCATCCAGTTGTGGAGATATTATGAAGAAACAAAAATGTATTCAACTTTATAAAATTATGGTATACTTCACGGTAAGCGAGTACTATAGAATACCTCACAATAAGAGCATTTCTATAATATTTTAAACATTTAAGCGCAGTTCTATTGTGCGCTTCACAGTAAGCGCAGTATAAAGGAGAGATCAATTATGGCATTTGATGGCGTAGTGATTGCAAATGTAATTCATGAGCTTCGAACGAATCTGCTGGGAGGCAGAATAAATAAAATAGCACAACCGGAAAAGGACGAGCTGCTGCTGACCATCAAAGGGCAGGTCAGGGAACAATATAAGCTTTTACTGTCTGCGGGTGCAGGCATGCCCCTCATCTATCTGACGGAAAGCACAAAACCCAGTCCCCTTACGGCACCGAATTTTTGTATGCTGCTTCGCAAGCATCTGAACGGGGCCCGAATTCTTGATATTACCCAGCCGGGACTTGAGAGGATCATTAACTTTAAATTGGAACATTTGAACGAAATGGGCGATCTTTGTATCAAGTACCTGATTATTGAGTTAATGGGAAAGCACAGTAATATTATCTTCTGTGATGAGGATATGGTGATCTTAGATAGCATCAAGCGAATCAACCAATTTGTCAGCTCAGTACGGGAGGTTCTTCCCGGCAGGCCTTATTTCATTCCGGCTACGACAGAAAAACAGGATCCTCTGACTATCTCTTATGAGCAATTTAGAGACACCGTATTGGCCAAGCCCCTGCCTGTGAACAAGGCTCTCTATCAGACCCTGACAGGAATAAGCCCTCTGCTGGCCAATGAAGTCTGCTGCCGTGCCTCCATCGATGGGGATGATTCCACCCAGGCACTGAGCGAGGCAGTCGGTCTTCACCTCTATAACAATCTGAGCCGAATGATGGAAGAAGTTAAGTCTTGTGCCTTTACACCCAATATTGTGTTAAAGGACGGTATTCCCATAGAATTCTCCAGTGTGGCCCTTACCTGTTATAAGGAGTATGAGACTAAGACCTTTGACAGCATCTCCTCCTTATTAGAGGCATTTTATGCGACCAAGAATTCTGTTGCAAGGATCAGACAAAAGTCGGCGGATCTTCGTAAAATCGTCTCCAATGCCATTGACCGCACCAGCAAAAAGCTGGATTTACAGCAAAAACAGCTGCTGGATACAGAAAAGCGGGATAAGTTCAAGGTGTATGGGGAACTGATCACCGCTTATGGCTACGGTCTGGAGCCCGGCGCCAAGGTTCTCACCGCTACGAATTATTATGATAATGAGGAAATCAACATTCCCCTGGATCCAACCATGACTCCCATGGAGAATGCAAAACAGTATTTTGAAAAGTACAGTAAGCTAAAGCGTACCTTTGATGCACTGACTACCCAGCTACAGGAAACAAGGGATGAGCTGGCACATCTGGAATCCATAAAGACAGCTCTGGACATTGCAACAGAGGAGGAGGACCTGACTGCCCTCAAGCAGGAGCTAACGGAATATGGCTACATCCGAAGACGCTATACCAGCGGCAACCGTAAGCTGGAGAAGAAAGCAGCAGCTGGCAAAAAAGCCGGCGGCAAGAGTAAGCCCCTTCATTATCTTTCCTCCGATGGCTATCATATGTATGTGGGAAAGAACAATTATCAAAATGACGAGTTAACCTTCCAATTTGCAGAAGGCGGTGACTGGTGGTTTCATGCCAAGAAGCTGGCTGGTTCCCATGTGATCGTTAAGGCTGGGGGTAAAGAACTGCCGGACTCTACCTTCGAAGAAGCGGCAAGACTGGCGGCTTATTACTCCGGTGCCAGGGAGGCAGATAAGGTGGAGATCGACTATACCCTCAAGAAAAATGTAAAGAAGCCTTCCGGTGCTAAGCCCGGCTTCGTGGTATATTACACAAATTATTCCATGGTTTCCCCCACGGACATTACAGGCATCACCCAGCTTCCCTAACGAGAAGGTCAGGATATCACCAAAAATTATCATAAAAGGAGAGGCTTCAATGATTATCGCTGCTGATTACCATGTACATTCCGATTTTTCCGGTGATTCAAAAGCACCTATGGAACAAATGATCGAGCGGGCCATAGAACTTGGCCTAAGAAAGCTATGCTTCACGGACCATATGGATTATGACTATCCCCATACAGGGGAAATCAGCTTTGTATTCGATCCTGAGGCCTATGTTGCAAAGCTTAGCAAACTTAAGAAGAAGTATGAAAAGCAAATAGAACTTCTTATGGGTATTGAGCTGGGCCTGCAGCCTCAGGTCACGCAGGAAGTTGCAGCTTTGATGAACTCCTATGAATTTGATTTTGCCATTGGTTCCAGCCATGTGGTTGATTATGTAGACCCGTATTTTCCGCAGTATTGGGAGGGCCGGAGCAAGGAAGAAGGGATTCGCAGATATTTTGAGTCCATAAGAGATAACTGTAAGCTCTTTAAAGATTATTTCTATGTCTATGGACACTTGGATTATATTATCCGCTATGCCCCCTCTGCAGACGGAAGCAAGGCTGATTATGATTATAAAGATTATGCCGAGCTTTTAGATGATGTACTTACTACCATCCTCTCCTGCGGCAAAGGAATTGAGCTAAATACTGCCGGCTTAAAATACGGACTTGGCTATGCACATCCAAAATTTCAGCTTTTAAAGCGCTACCGAGAGCTAGGCGGTGAGATCCTTACCATAGGCTCCGATGCTCATAAGCCGGAGCATCTGTGTTATGATTTTGCTGTAGTACCGGAGCTTTTAAAAAGTGCCGGTTTCAGGTATTATACTACCTTTGTAAAAGGGAAACCGATATTTGAAAAACTCTGATTTACTTTCATCTTATAGTAAAAAGGAAAATCCGGTAACAAAAAGGAAAATCCATTGCAATTCCCATAAGAAAAAAGCCCTCGCTGCCTATACAACGGATCCTCCATTGCTATATGCAGAAAGGGCTATTTTTATTTTATATTATTTTATTATGGTTCCTCCGCCAAGAATATAATCTCCCTGATAGAAGACTACAGCTTGTCCCGGTGTAATGGCTCTCTGTGGCTCTTCAAAAACACAGATCAGCTCATCCTGACCCGTCTTTTTTATCCTCGCCTTGGCCCCCTTGTGGCTGTAGCGGATCTTTGCTTCCACCTCAAGCTCACCGTCCAGGTCTTCAATGGACATAAAGTTCAGGTGCTTTGCGTAAAGCCGGTCCGATAATACAGACTTTCCGTTTCCAATGACAACCTCATTGGTCTCCGGCCTCAGCTCCACCACAAATACAGGATATCCCATTGCAATGCCCAATCCCTTACGCTGTCCAATTGTATAATGAATCAGTCCCTCATGTCTTCCTATGACCTTTCCCTCTGTATCCACAAAGTTACCGGGAGTCAGACCGTTATTGACAAGTTGAAGAAGATCTCCAGAGTTACCCTTGCCATCTGACTGCTCCTTCAGATAATTTGTAATATATCCCGCATAATCATTATCCGAGACAAAGCAGATCTCCTGACTATCAGGTTTATTGGCTACAGGAAGTCCCTGTTCCCTGGCAATCTCTCTGATCACATCCTTGGGATAATCCCCTACCGGCATCAGGGTATGGGACAACTGATGCTGGGTCAGATTGTAAAGGGCATAGGTCTGATCCTTTGCCTGGGTAACTGACTTTTTGATGGTATATCTTCCATTCGGAAGCTTTTCTATGCTTGCATAATGACCGGTTGCAATATAGTCTGCACCGATGTCCAGGGAACGCTTTAATAATGCTTCCCACTTGACATAACGATTGCAGGCAATACAAGGGTTAGGTGTTCTTGCCTGCAGATATTCGGACACAAAATAATCAATGACATTCTCCTTGAATTCCCTCTTAAAATTCATAACATAATACGGTATATCCAAAACTGCAGCGACTCTTCTGGCATCTTCCACCGCACTTAAGCCGCAGCAGCCGCCTTTTTCCTCCATGGAACAGACATCCTCATCTTGCCAGATCTGCATTGTAATTCCAATCACATCATAGCCCTGCTTCTTTAATAGGTATGCCGCAACAGAAGAATCAACACCACCGGACATACCAACTACTACTCTTTCCATGGTATCCTCCAAACTAATTTAGCGATTAATATTCCTCGCTCTCTTCACCTTCATGGATATCAGACTTAGGCTTCTCAAGGCCTTCAATCTTAATCCCCTTCTTCTCAGCATAATCCCATAGAGCTGCATGAATTGCTTCCTCAGCCAGTAAGGAACAGTGCACCTTTACCGGAGGCAACCCGTCAAGGGCCTCCATAACAGCTTTATTGGTAACCTGCAGCGCTTCATTTACTGTCTTTCCCTTAACCAGCTCGGTAGCCATGCTGCTGGTAGCAACAGCCGCGCCGCAGCCAAAGGTCTTAAATTTAACATCCTTGATTACTCCGGAATCATCGATATCAAGATAAATCCTCATGATATCACCGCATTTTGCATTACCTACGGTACCAACCCCGCTGGCATTTTCAATCTCGCCGACATTTCTGGGGTTTGTAAAATGATCCATAACCTTTTCTGTATACATAAACTTTTCCTCCAATATAAGCGTATAGTATTCATTAAATACATCTAAGTGGAAATCGTATCTTTGCGTATCTATTTTGTGTAACTCCCGATGGGATTATCTCTTTTTCATAAAATCCTCATACAAGGGTGACATCTTACGAAGCTTCTCCACGATTTCCTTGATCTTATCCACTGTGTAATGAATCTCTTCCTCTGTAATCTCATCGCTGACAGTCAATCTCAGGGAACCATGGGCAATCTCATGGGGAAGTCCGATGGCCAGGAGTACATGGGAGGGATCCAAGGATCCCGAGGTACAGGCTGACCCACTGGAAGCACAGATATTATTCATATCCAGCATAATGAGCAGGGATTCCCCTTCGATAAACTGAAAGCTGAAGTTAGCGTTGTTAGGAAGTCTCCTTACCTTATCACCGTTGACTCTTACGAAAGGAATCTCCTCAAGGATTCGTTTCATCAGCAGATTTCTTAGCTTGATTTCCTTCTCTGCTCTCTCCTGCATGGTGGCAAGAGCAAGCTCCACTGCTTTTCCAAAGCCTACGATACCGGGAACATTCTCTGTACCGGCTCTTCTCTGACGTTCCTGTGCACCGCCATGAACGAAGGAGCGTATCTTGACACCCTTACGGATATATAAGAAACCAATTCCCTTAGGGCCATTGAGCTTATGTGCGCTGGCGCTCAGCATGTCAATCCCTAATTCATTGACATCGATTGGAAGCTGTCCAAAGGCTTGTACCGCATCTGTGTGGAATAGAATGTTATGTTTCTTTGCAATTTCTCCAATTTCTTTTATGGGTTGAAGTGTACCGATTTCGTTATTCGCAAACATAACTGAGATCAATACAGTGGTGGGACGAATAGCCTTCTCCAGCTGATCCAGCTTCAGAATCCCGTTTTCATCCACGTCAATATAGGATACCTCAACGCCGTGCTTCTCCAGATATTCGCAGGTATGGAGAATGGCATGATGTTCAATTTTCGAAGTTATGATATGATTACCCTTAGATGCATATGCATCTGCAACAGCTTTCAAGGCCCAATTATCGGCCTCTGTACCGCTGCCGGTAAAATAAATTTCACTGATATCAGCACCGAGTGCTCTTGCTATAATACCTCTTGCTTCATCTACTGCTTTTTTATTCTGGGTTGCAAATTCATATACACTGGAGGGATTTCCGTACAGCTCTGTAAAATATGGGAGCATCGCCTCCACAACTTCCGGCCTGGTTTTTGTTGTAGCCGCATTATCAAGATATATCTTTCTATCCACGTTGTCATCTCCTAAAAAATATTATTTCCCACAGGTATGCTTTTCTTTCGTTTCTGTGGCACTTGCTCCGTTTTGTATTCTCTTGCTCTCAGCCACCAGCTCTGACAGTTTGACCCCGTCAACCGCATCATTGATACTATCACTAATACGCTTCCATACATATTTTGTTACACAGGATCCTGAAATGCGGCAACAGCCTTCGCCTTCATTTACCTCAGCGCAATCCACAGGATTTAGGTCTCCTTCCAAAGCCCGTAAGATATCACCCACCGAGATCTCGTCTGCCGGACGAGATAGCATATAGCCCCCTTGTGCCCCACGAATTCCGTTTACGATCCCCGCTCTTTTTAACTTGGCGATCAGCTGTTCCAGATAGTTCATGGATATTCCCTGACGTTCTGCGATCTGGCTTAAAGCAACCGCGTCTTCATCTGCGTGAACTGCCAGGTCAATGACTGCCTGCAGGCCATATCTTCCCTTGGTTGATAGCTTCATGTATTTCACCTCGATTATTATGGATTCCTTCTAATTAATTTAAATCAGAGTCAATTTTAATTCCTATCTATTTAATTCCTATTAAATTAATTCCTATTATTTTGCTCGGTATTAGCATAGCATTCCACTTCTCCTCTGTCAATAAGATATTTTCCATTTTATATAATATTTATTTATGGTCAAACTATGCCCGTCATGCCTGTATCATAAGTTCCAAAGCTCTGCAATATATAT
>JAJUHH010000120.1 GCA_029267975.1 Clostridiales bacterium | reverse complement strand
GCACCTGGTAATTTCGCTCAGCCACAGCGGATTATCCAGCTTCTCAAGCATTTCTTTCACGCTGTGATGTCTGTTTTTATCAAAAAGGCATACCTCATAGCCTTCCTTAGCAGCCTTTGCTTCCTTTTCAGCAATTGTCTGAGGAATGGAAAATTTGCTCAGATCCAGATACATGGCATTCTCTGTGGCACGAAGCAGATAGCCGTTATTTAAAAGCTCCTCATAGAACCTGCTGTCCTTAAATACGCCCGGTGCATTGTTATGCTCATGATGATCTGTATTTTTAATATACCAGGGAAGCATCATGGGATTAAAGAACAGAATCTCCGATTGTATCTTACCTGCCTTGCGGAAGGATTCCTCTAGCATATTCAGCAGTAAGCTGTAATTCTCTGAGCTCTCCACCTCTTCCTTCAATATTACACAGGTAATATAGCCACTGGTCTTGCCAAGGGGAAGCTCCTCCCCCATGCAGCCGCAGGCAAAGCCTACTACTTCCTCCTCTTTTAGCATCACCAGTGCCTGCTCGGGATGAAAGTAGGGATTATCTGTAATGATCTCCTGGAAGGAGTCAGTATCAAATTCCTTATAGCCGATCTTTGTAGCGACTAAGTTCCAGAGGCGGATAATGCCTTCCATATAATCCTTTTTATAAGTAGTGATCATTGTCTGACTTTCAGGATGCCTTAGTCGGGGCAATCCCTATTCCTTTCTTATGATAAAGATTAACAGTGCCATCAAATAGGATAAATATTCGAATCAATTTGCGCAAAAACATAAGTGGTCAGAGATATGATTGCAAATTACCCTTAGTAGGATATCTTCCCCATAATAACAGGTCTTGCTGCCCCTGTAACAGTCGGGAGATTGTTGCATCTTCTCTGCATCGTACAATCTGCCAGGAGGGCGAAGGCGATTGCTTCTTTGGCGTCACTGCTATATCCCAGCTCCTCCTGTATCCTTACCTGTACCCCATAAGACTTCATCCTGCTTCGGATTCTGTCCACCAGATAGGAATTATAGCTGCCGCCGCCGCCAATCAGCAGCTCCTGTGCTGTATGGGACGGTAATATGAATCTCCTGTAAGAATCCTCAATTGACCAGGCAGTGAACTCTGTTGCCGTGGCAATCGCATCTTCCATTCTGATCTGCTCTTTTGTAAGCTTATCATATAAACAATTTATATAATTCTCCCCAAACATCTCTCTGCCGGTAGACTTGGGAGGTTTCATGTCAAAATAATCGTGGCTGCACAGTTTCTGCAGCAGCTTGGGATTAATCCTGCCAGTGCTGGCAAGCTGTCCTCCTTCATCCATGGTCTTTACACCGGCATAATAACGGGACACCAACCCGTCGATGATCATATTGCCCGGTCCTGTGTCAAAGGCATATACCTGATCTGCACGACAGCCTGCAGGCAATACTGTGATATTTCCAATCCCTCCGATATTCTGCAGAAGGATTGTCTTAGCCTCATTGCGATATAATATAAACTCTGTAAATGGAACAAGGGGTGCTCCCTGACCGCCAACTGCCATATCCGCCACACGAAAATCACTGACACAGGGAATACCGGTCCGGTTTGCTATGACTGCCCCCTCCCCGATCTGAACGGTATAGGAAAGGGCATAGCCATCCTCCCTGCTAATCTCCGGATGATGATAGATGGTCTGTCCATGAGACCCGATACAATAGATGTCCTTAGGTGTAAGACCGGCCTTTTTGATCACGGCCTCTGCAGCATGGGCATATAATTCGCCGAGCAGAACATTCAGGTACCCCACCTTATCAATGGTCGCATGCTCTGTATCAAAAAGGTCAAAAATCTTAGCCCTGACAGCCTCCGGGAAGGGCTTATTCTCAAATTCCAGCAGTTTGATCTTACCCTGATAAGGGTCCCCGGTAATCTCAATCACCGCTGCATCAATACCGTCTACAGAGGTTCCTGACATTAAGCCAACTACATATCTTGCTTCCTTACTCTCCCACATTACTGTTACTCCTTAAAACTGTCCAACCATCGAAAGCCTTCTGTTTCTTTATACTTTCCACTTAACGAAAGCCAGTTGTCTTTTGTGCTCCCCCATTCAGGACGTGTAACTGTTTAACCCTTCACAGCTCCCACTGTTACACCCTCCAGGAAGTACTTCTGAAGCATGAAGAAGAGGATGAACATCGGTAAGGCTGATACAGTCGCTCCGGCCATCATAGGAGCAAAATATGTGGTATTTGCAAAGCTGAAATTCTTTAAACCTACCTGAATTGTCTGCATATTCTCTGTTTTGGTAACCAGGAAGGGCCAGAAGAAGGTATTCCAGCTGTTCATAAATGTATTAATGGCCATAACCGCCATAACGGTTTTGGATAAGGGCATTATGATCTTGGTCAGCAGTTTAAACTGGCTGCAGCCTTCAATCTTGGAAGCTTCAATGATCTCTGTGGGCAGGGAACCGATGAACTGCTTAGCAAGGAATACGTTGTAAGCAGAAACCAGGCCGGGTGCAATCAATGCTGTATAGGTATTATCAATTTTTAATACATTTACTACCAGGATATAAAGGGGAACCTGGGTTACCTGATAAGGGATCATCATTGCTACCAACAAAAGAGAAAATAAGAGCTTGTTGCCGGCAAAGCGGAGCTTGCTGAAGGCATACCCTGCTGCCGTAGCAAATATAACATTGGATACTGTCACCGCACCCGCCACAATAAAGGAGTTCAGGATCCAGCGCAGGGAGTATTTGCTGTAAGCAAAGAAGAATTTATAGGAATCCAGGGTAGGATTCTTCATGATCAGGGAATAGCTTGCTGCACCTGATTCCACCGGAGCTCCAAAGGAAGACATAATCATATAATAGATGGGAAACAAGGTTGCCAGTGCTAATATAGCAAGCAAGGTCATAATTAATCCATTACGAAGGTATTGCTTCCCTTTTTCATTTTTACTGTAACTTTTATATAAAGCCATATGAATCCGCCTTTCTAATATTCCACGTTGTCGCCGGTAATCTTAAACTGAACGAAGGTAAATATGCCTATGATTACAGTCAATATTAAAGCTTGCGCCGATGCCTGACCATACTCAAAATACTTAAAGGCATTATTAAAGATTAACAGGCCAACCATGGTTGTCTTATTGTCGGGTCCTCCACCCGTCATCAGATATGCATTCTGGAATACCTGGAAGGATCCGATGACACTTGTGATCAGGAGGAATACCGTTGTAGGCTTTACAAGGGGTAATACGATATACCTGATTTTCTCAAAGAAGGTAGCTCCGTCAATATCTGCGGATTCATAGTAAGAATTATCAATACCAAGCAGAGCTGCAATGTAAATAATGATGGTGGAACCATGGCTTGATAACAGGGCCATGAGGATCAGGGAAAACATCGCTGTGTTTGAGCTTCCCAACCAGTTTTGATTATCTACACCAAAAAAGGAAACCAGTCTATTCAGTAAACCTGACGGCAAGGGATCATAGATCCACTTCCACACAAAGGAAAGGGCAACTCCCGATGCAATTGCCGGCAGATAATATGCGGCTTTAAAGAAGTTCTGTTTTTTCTTTGTCAATGGTACGATTAAAATGGATATCACAAAGGACATCAACATAGACAGGGGAACGGTAATACCGGTATACACCACGGTATTGATCAGCGATTGATAAAACAGGGAGCTTTTAAAGGTCTTTGTATAATTCTCCAGACCAACCCATTCTGTCTTCAAGGGCTTGAATTTCTGAAAACTAATAATAAACGCATCCAATATAGGGTATAAAGTAAAGAGTAAAAACACCAATAAAGGAGCTAGAATAAAAATATATCCCCAAATACTTTCATTCGTTAACTTTCTTTTTTTTCTAGCATGTAATGATGTATTTTTTACCTTATTCATAGCTTCCTCCGATTAATAAAGCTGCTGCAGGCTCTGATCCATAACATTTTTTTCAGTTACAGACAGAGTATTTGCAGCAGCCATATACTATTCTGCTTTTGCTACAAAGCAGTAACACAAGGTTCCTTAGTCAACTACAATACCGTCTTCACCAAAAGCTTCAATTGCTGCTTGCTTAACTGCATCATACATCTGCTGTGGAGTAATTTCATTTGCAAGTAAAGCCTGGAACTTCGGTACCATAACCTCATCCGCAATTCTCTGTGCCTTAGCACCCAGCTCGGGAGTAATGTCTGTACGGGCTGCAGATATCATAGATACCAGACGCTCTGCTGCCTTTGTATTATCTTCATTCTTACCTTCAGGCTTCTCAACATTTGCCATAGCATCCTTACCAGTCTGGCATACCGGTGAGATATAAAGATCGTTGCAGGTGATTGCTGCGATCTCACCGCTTGCAAGGAAGTACATAGCCTTAGCTACATTGGATAAATGCTCTGCCTTGGGTTCTTCTTTTCCTCTGAACATTACATAACCGTCAATCGCGCCGGCTGCCTGCATAGGATTTCCAAAGAAGGTAGGTACAGGAAGGATAATATAATCAGCCTTGATGCTGCCTTCTACTGCACTGCCATCATTTGCATCAATCTTATCGTTGTTTAACTTTGCAGAACGCTCAAATACGGATAAGCCTTTACCTGTGATCATTGTCTGTCCGGTCAGGAACATATTCCAACGCTTACCAGCGTCAATAGAGCTTAATTCCTTAGGCATGGAGCCATCATCAATCAGAGTTCTCATTGCTTCTAACAGCTTTAAGAAGTTCTTGCTGGTATAAGCATACTTTAAGTCTTTTGTAAAGATATCGGGCATACCTGCATTCTTAACAAAGATATTCAGGTAGTCTGCAGCAGTAACACCGGAGCAGGCAAATACGAAGCCATAGGTCTTGGTGGTGTCGCCTTCTTTCACTACACCCTTCTTGATTGCTTCTCTGAACTCTTCAAATGTCCAACCTTCCTGCTGAACCTTTCTCCAGTCAATTCCTGCCTTCTCTAACATCTCTCTGTTACCGCCGATGCCGTGAACCTCAGCATAAGCAGGCATACCATAAAGTCCGTCACCGTTTCTGTAGTAGTTTAATATATTCTGATCAAAGTCATTTAACATTTCCTCTGTTGCATAATCACTGATATCCACCAGCAGGCCGGTATCAATGTATTTTGAAATGCTTCCTGCGCCTACAAATGCGATATCCGGAGGGGAACCTGCCTGAACCTGAACGTCAAGCTTTTGGCCAACATCTTCCCAGCTTGCCGCTTCAATGTTTAAGGTCAGGTTAGGGTAAAGCTCATTGAATTCCTTTGCCCATTCATCAAAGTAATCTTGGTAGGTAGGGCTTACCGGAGGTAACAGTACCGTAATTGTATCCGGCTCAGCAGCTTCAGCAGTCGGCTGTGCGTCCGTATTCGGTGCTGTAGTTGTTGTAGGTTTTTGAGTGCTATCATTGTTGCCATCATTTGCTGCATTTTCTTTTTTGCAGCCTGTGAATGCCATCAGCGACATAACCATAACGAGTAGTATCGCTACACCTTTTTTAAGCTGTTTCATAATAAATCCTCCTCTTATTCATGACAAGTGAATTGTATGTCAATTCCTCTTGTTTATATAAATCTGCAATTTCACTTGCAAATATATACCTATGTGATTATTTTTTCAGTTGGCTTAGTGCTTTCTTTAAGTAGCCCTGATTTTGCTCCAGCAATTCTTCCGCTTCCTTTGCGTTGTAGCCGGAGAGTATCATCATAATTGCCAGCTTTGTATTATTATTAGCTTCCATTAAGTACTTCTGCGACGTTTCCTCGTCTACACCGGTAACTGTCTGTATGATCCTTTTGGCACGCTCTTTTAGCTTGATATTGGATGCCTTCAGATCCACCATCATATTGCCGTATACCTTACCCAGCTTGATCATGGTCGTAGTTGTCAGCATGTTGAGGATCAGCTTCTGTGCTGTTCCCGCCTTCATTCTTGTGGAGCCCACAACCACCTCGGGGCCCACAACAGCTGTAATACAGATGTCACATAAAGGCTCCAGCCTGGTACCCTTGTTATTCACGACACCGATGGTAGCTGCACCAAGCTCTTTGGCCTGGCTGATCGCACCGATGACATAGGAAGCATTTCCGCTTGCGGTAATCCCCACAACAACATCCTTGTTCGTTACCTTACATTCAATAACCTGTTTTCTTCCTTCTTCTTCGCTATCTTCACACCCTTCCACAGCTGTTCTTAATGCAATATCTCCTCCGGCAATGTAACCTTGGATCAAATCCGGATCAGTTCCATAGGTGGGCGGACATTCAGAAGCGTCCAACACCCCAAGTCTTCCCGATGTCCCTGCTCCCAGATAAATCATTCTTCCGCCATTACATAATGCTTTATATATTACCTCCACTGCTGCTGCAATCCGGGGGATTTCTGCCTTCACGATTCCGGCAACCTTACTGTCTTCCTCATTGATCAACGCTAAGATTTGCTCTGTACTTCGTTCGTCAATATCACTTGTACTGCTATTCACTTGTTCTGTTGTTAGCTTAGATAAGTATTCATTCATTCATCCTAAACCTGCTCTTCCATTATGCATTTTCCTGTCTGTAACTCTTTTGGATATATTGCACAATATATTCTTATTATGCACCGCATTTCTATCTTCTTTCTACATAATAAATCATCATGATAGGAATGTCAATAGTTTTTTGTAATTTTATTTCACTTATTTCGTATTAGATGAAATTTTATTTCATTTTCTGGAATTATGTCATATTTGGACAAATCCCCCTCTGTTTCTGTGCTGCTTTTTGTCTGAACAGCACAGAAAAAAGAGGATCACTTCCCTCTTCGGGAAGTGAATCCTCTTTCCTTACCTGCATGCTCCTGAGCAGTTATTTTCATCCATACTGGATATTTTACAGTAATAAGCAAGAGTTTTTGTAATTAAATTTTGAAATTTAATCATAATACGCAAAATATTTTTTTATATGACAACTAATTCCTTTCATCTGCAGCTGAGATGGTAAAACTTTATTTCATCCCTCCTGCACTTGCAGAATACCGCTGGGAGCTGCAAACTCCAGCCTTCCCAGGATGCCATGCATCTTACCCTCTTCTGGGTCCAGGAGGAAGCAAACAAGCTGGTTGGAATGCTGATTGCATACAAGAAGCTTGCTGCCATCCTGAGACAGTATCATATGTCTCGGATGTTTTCCGGCACAGGAAAACTCTTCCAGATACTTTAGCTTCCCATCCTGAACGACAGAAAAGATTGCTATGGTATCCGCTCCCCGGTTGGCCGCATAGAGGTACTTATAATTCCTAGAGAAGCAGAGGGTGGAGCAGTTGCTTGTGCCCTGAAATTGCTCTGACAAGGTGGATATCCGCTGAAGCAGCTGATCCCCCTGATGCAGGTCGTAGAGCAGAATCTCATTGGAATACTCCGTGATCACATAAAGTAGGGTCTCATCCTGAGAGAATATGGCATGTCTGGGTCCGCTGCCGCTGGGTGCCTTGACGCTTCTCTTAAGGCTTAAGTAACCATCCTTGATCTCATAGATTAAGATGCGGTCCAGTGCAATATTTACGGTAATTAATCTGTCCTCTCCTTGATTTAGGAGAACACAATGAACACGGGTCAGGGCAGCATGCTCTCCCTGGATCTCATGATGAAGAAGCTCACCGAAGCGATCCTCTTCCACACGTACAGAGAATAACACACCTCCACCGTAACAAGCACCGAATAAGGCCTTGTTCTTAGGGGAATAGGTAATATGACAGAGGGCTCCCCCCTCGATTCTCTTTTGATCCAAGAGCTCATAGCCCTGCTCCTTCTGACCGTACAGATAGATGACCGCATAGTCATCATGCTCTGTTACAGTAAACAGATATCCGTCCTGCTGGCATACAAAGCTGGGACTTTCCAGGCTGTCCTGCCAGGTCTCCTGAAAGCTTCCATCCTCCTTCATGGTATAGGCCCTGATGGTAGCTTCCGGTTTTGCTCCGTATCCTGATATAATCAGCTTCATAAGTTCTCCTCCGCTTCTTTTATGGTAGTGTCAAGTCCGACACCCCGTTTTTCTATCAAAACCTTTATTTTTCAAGGGATACAAAGTTTTTAAAAATAAAAT
>JAJUHH010000119.1 GCA_029267975.1 Clostridiales bacterium | reverse complement strand
TGTACTGCCGGATGCAGTGTCTTCACGCGACCATCCAGGCACTCCGGAAACCCGGTAAGCTCTGATATCTCAGTGGCAGCTATCCCGGCCTCTTTCAGTTTATGATAGGTACCTCCTGTGGATATGATCTCTATGCCCAATGAGGTAAATTCCCTGGCAAGTTCGACTATTCCTGTCTTGTCCGAAACACTGATTAACGCTTTCATGACATCTCTCCTTCTTTTAACGATCCTGCGGATGATCTATCCTTTCAGCAGCGCAGTGATATAATATCCTCTGCAACTGTTATTATTTAAATGAAATATTACACTATGCCTATGGTGAATACAATCCATATTTACTTATATATTTTATCTTAATTACTTATATATCATGAAATGTAAGCAATCTTCCTCCTCTGCTAAGGCCAACAAATCAGCCCGGACTGCAAATTTCCATACATTACAGGAGGCCAATGACTGCTTCTTGTTCATTCAGAGCCAGATAATCAAGAATCTTTTACTGTTGCATTCGCAATGGAATTATACTATAATTCGTTTGAACCATAATATTATCAGGAGGCTCCTATGCGTCGTTTCAAAATCACTGATATCCTGATTGGAATTGTATTTACACTTCTGTTCATCAGTGCTGCCGTAGTTGTTACGATTAACTTCAGGCCTTTATATTATCTGGACATCAAGCTGCTTCATATTGAAGCTTCCTCCGGACTGAGCAAAGCAGTCATAAGAGAAAATTATGATGCTTTAATTGATTACTGTTCCCCATTTTTTCGTGGTGATTTAAGATTTCCTTCCTTAGCAGCATCCGAACAAGGATTATATCATTTCGCTGAGGTAAAGAATATATTTGATGGTTTTTATATTCTTGGAGCCATTACCCTGGTTCTTGGAATAATAATTATG
The DNA here is from genome assembly GCA_029267975.1 of Clostridiales bacterium. Lineage (GTDB taxonomy): Bacteria > Bacillota > Clostridia > Lachnospirales > Lachnospiraceae > Mobilitalea. The sequence continues at coordinate 7,204 of JAJUHH010000119.1, read as the reverse complement.
ATACAAAAGAAAAAGAATAGGGATTACAGCTATTTGCTGGTATCGTCCATAACGGCGATCGTATTGCCAGCTATCGTTGCCTTGGGATTGTCAATCGACTTTGACCGTTCCTTTGTATTGTTTCATAAAATATTTTTCAATAATGATTATTGGCTCTTTGATCCAACGACGGATCCGGTGATTACTATTCTGCCGGATACCTTTTTTATGCACTGTGCAATCATGATCATTATTATCGTGGTGATTCTCAGCGCTGTATTTCTGACAGTCTACCTGCAGAAACGGCGGCATGCCGGGATCAAAAACCGAAAAAATAAAGGTTTAAAAATTTAAATGGAGGACTTTATGCGTAAAACAAAAATCATCTGTACCTTGGGACCTTCCACCGATAAAGATAATGTATTAAGAGAGTTAATCTTATCCGGAATGGATGTGGCTCGTTTTAATTTCTCTCATGCATCACACGAAGAGCATCTGGGCCGTCTGCGAAAGATTGAAAAGCTTCGTGAAGAGTTGAAGATCCCGGTTGCTACTCTGTTAGATACTAAGGGGCCTGAGATCCGAATCGGCACCTTTAAGGATGATAAGAAAATCCTGTTAAAGGAAGGCCAGACCTTCACACTCACAGCCAATCAGGTGGATGGTGACGAGAATCAGGTTTCCATCTCCTACCCTAATCTGGTCTATGATATTGAACCCGGTGTCACAGTATTAATCGATGACGGTCTGATTGAAATGACCGTTGAAGAGGTAACAGCAACCGATATCATATGTACCGTAAAAAATGGCGGTTATATTTCTAACCGCAAGGGAGTGAACGTTCCCGGTGTACACCTTTCCATGCCTTTCATCAGCGACAAGGACCGTGAGGACATTTTATTTGGAATTAAACATAATTATGATTTCATTGCCGCATCCTTCGTGAGCACAGCGGACGACATTCTGGAAATCCGCAAAATGTTAAATAAGCATAACTCACAGACGAAGATTATCGCAAAGATCGAGAATTATCATGGCGTTGAGCATATAGATGACATCATTGAGGTTTCCGACGGTATTATGATTGCCCGTGGTGACATGGGGGTTGAGATTCCTTACGAGGAAGTACCTGTAATTCAGAAAATGATTATTAAGAAGGTATATAATGCCGGCAAGGTGGTAATTACCGCTACCCAGATGTTAGATTCCATGATTAAGAACCCCAGACCCACCAGAGCAGAGACCACTGACGTTGCAAATGCTATCTATGACGGTACCAGTGCCATCATGCTGTCCGGTGAAACTGCTGCCGGTGCATATCCTGTGGAAGCGCTGAAAACCATGGTGAAGATCGCTATGAGAGCGGAAGCAGATATTGACTATAAGAAGCGCTTCCGTATGCTGGATAATTGCCATTGTCCTGACATTACTGATGCAATTTCCCGTGCTACGGTTACCACTGCTCATGATTTGAATGCAAAAATGATCATCACCTTGACCGCTTCCGGTAAAACGGCACGTATGATATCCCGCTACCGTCCTGAATGCAGGATCCTTGGCTGCACCACCGACCCGGTTGTTTGCAGACAGTTGATGATGTCCTGGGGTGTAACCCCTCTTCTTATTGCAGTGGAGCATGATACCTTTGAATTATTTGATCATGCCATTCAGGCAGTGGAAGAAGCAGGTTACCTGGCAGATGGTGAACTGGCAGTACTGACCGCAGGCGTGCCTCTCGGAACCTCAGGTACAACTAATATCATTAAGGTTCAGATTGCTGGAAGCAAGTATTAATGACACATAAAGACCCCTTCCCCTTAATCTTGAGGGGCAGGGGTTTTTGATTAAGCATAAATAGGCTGTTGCATAAATATAGGCTATTCAGGAAGGAAAGAACAAGAGGCATCCCTCACACACAGATCGCCGGACATCTCATTGATTTTAAATGCCATTAATCAAACACTTGTGTTAGTATAATTGTTTACACAATTGTTTGCTTCTGGCATTGCAAAATCAATAATCTGTTCGGCATACAGTGCATGATGGGATGCCTCTTATCCTTTCCTTCCTGTTTTACTTATCCGGTGCAACAGCATCTACTTTCTTGTCTCTATAGCAGTTTTATTATACGATTAACGCTTATCAAGCCCTACAGATTCTTCTTAATTTCCTCAATCATAGCTGTATATTCTTCCTGGGATAAGAAGGTTTTGCCGGGATTCATAGCAAACACACCGCCCCACTCATCTCCATCCTTATATTTCGGAACCAGATGCATATGTAAATGACATCCTGTATCCCCATAGGCACCATAGTTAACCTTATCCGGCTGAAATACTGCATGAAGTGCTCTTGATGCTCGGGCCACATCCGCCATAAATGCATTTCTTTCACTGTCACTTAAATCAATGATCTCTGATACGTGACCCTTATAGGCAACGATACATCTGCCCCTTTTGCTCTGCTCCTTAAAAAGTATCAGCATACTTACATCCAGATCACAGATATAAATCCCGAACTTGTCCAATAACTCTCCCTGCATACAATACGCACAATTCTGATCCTTCATTATAATAACCATACCTTTCTTCCCGGACTGCGGACACTTTCTCCCATAATAATATTTTTATGTTTCGCAGTCACAAATTTAAGTACATTCTACCATATCATATTTTTATTTTCTTGTCGTATTTTCCAGGTATTCTTGAATTGTGTGAACCAAGTAAAATATGCCTATGGTTTTCAAAAATAGTTGCATAGTTATTCGGGATTATGCTAAGATATCACTAAATAACCGGGCGGGAATGACAGAAATCACAAGATAAAGGAAAGGATGCTTAAGATGAAGAAGCAGGATTATTTAAAGTGGGATGAATATTTTATGGGTATTGCGCTTCTTTCAACAGAACGCAGTAAGGATCCCAGCACCAGTGTCGGCGCTTGTATAGTAAGCGAGGATAATAAGATACTCTCCGTAGGATATAACGGAATGCCCATTGGCTGCTCTGATGATGAATTCCCCTGGGAGCGGGAAGGCTCTAATCTTGATACAAAATACTTCTATGTATGCCATGCAGAATTCAATGCAATCTTAAACTATACCGGTATTTATATGAAGGGCGCCAAGCTGTATACAACCCTCTTCCCTTGCAACGAGTGTACCAAGGCCATCATACAAAAAGGGATCACCGAGGTTATCTATATGTCTGATAAATATGCCGAAACAGATGCCGTAATCGCTGCGAAGCGCATGATGGATGCGGCAAAGGTGAAATACAGGCAGTATACACCAATCGGAAAGGATATTACAATTTCATTATAATTGATCATTGGGTAGAACATAAGGTGTAGCGAAAGCTACACCTTATGTTCTATTACTTGTTTTGTATAACTTATTTTGTATCACTTGTTTTGTATCACTTATTTTCTATAACTTTAATAAGGATTTTATTGCCTACTGTAAAACAGGCTTTCTTAGGTCTGCTCCTTATATAGCACTTTTAATTCTTTCACCTTCTCCATAACATCCTCAAGAAATTGCTCCCAGGCATCCGCATGTTCCACGTAATACTTGGGACAGTTCTTCCCTGTAATATCATAGTGTCTGAGGATATCCTCTTCTTTTAGATCAAACTGAACACAGAGGGCAGCCGTCAGAGTTACTGCAGAAGAATAGGTTGCCGTATTGAATTGACCGGTATCATCCGGGATGCAGCATTCAATGGCTATGGTATCCTTGTTGCGCTCGTTGGATGCATAGGAGACCTCCGTCAGGGGAATGATCTGCAGTACCTCCCCTTCCAACCCGATAATGTAATGGCTGCTAGCATAGGTAGTATGCTTCTTCGCCAGCCCTTCAAAATAGCTGCGGTTGTTGGCTGCCGATGTTCCTGGATTAGCCGTGTAGTGGATGACGACCCCCTCAATGCCATTAATCTCGGTCTGAGGTCTGGAATATGGATTTGGGGTTAAATAATCTGTCTTGAGATTTAACTCCTTGGTCAGGGTAGAAGCAAGCTGCTCAACCCCATCATTATTATGATTGGTTTTTACTATTTGGAACACAAGGAAAGCTATTAATGCCACAATCAGCAATAACATAATACCTACTGTTGCTATTGCTCTCCTTCTTCTGCGTCTTTTTCTAGCAATCCATTCTTCTCTGGTTAATATTCTTCTCTTCATAGCCTCTTCTCTTTATACCTTTAATTCCGTCAATCATAATATTTCTTATCATTGTCATATAGGAGCATTTTCATTCCCTGACGGCGTATGCCTACGTCCTATGTATCATAGCTTCCTTAATCTCACCGATAAAGGACTGCTTTTCCTTATCACTGATCCACTCCGTTAATCTTGCAGCGATAATCGGCAGCCGCCATAATGCTATCTCCTCCTCTTTCCTTCCGGATAGCTTACAGTAATACCTCAGATAAGTGGCAGCCATTCGATTACGCAAGCTGCGGAATATAAATTGTACTGCCTTGGGCATGCTGCTTGGCAGCCCTGCATCCTTAAGCAGCATGAAGGTCCTGGCGACATCTGCACAGGGACAGGAGGCAGCCCCCAGCATCCAATCCAGTATCACATATCTGCCGGAATCTACAATAATGTTCCCGGGATGATAATCCCCATGATACAGGGAGGTACCCTCCGGCAGCATATCAAGCTGCTTCAGAATCATCTCCTTGCTTTCTTGTGAAAGCTGTGTAGCCGTTTGAATTTTGTGTGCCAACTCCGACTTGGCACTGGGCAGGCCTTTTACATTATATTGATGGTACTCATACTGCAGCCTGGCCATATGCTTGGCGTACTTTATAGCACGCATGGGATGCTGCTCAATTAATTGAAGCAAGGATATCCCTCTTATTCTTTCATAAATAATTCTAATTCTTCCCTCGTAATCCATCAGTTCAAATGCTTTTGGCATTGATACGCCTAACTTCTCAATTTCCTTGTTGATCCTATATTCCTGCTCCACGCCGCCTCGGGGAAATCCTTCTCGAAAGAGCTTCAAGACCTGTTCTTCCTTCCAGGCAAACACCTCAGCTGTATTCCCTTCTCCGATTAAATGCAGTTTCATTGGCTGATAACCTCCATAACCTCTGTTTCAGAATTTTCTCCGTTCCCAGTCCTTCATAGGAAAACCCATCTGCCGGACTTGGAATGGCCCTTCCTATTCCTCTCTCTGTACTGATTTAATTATTATAGCAGTATTGATTCTCTCATATGTTAAATATTTCTTAATTTTTAAGGACAAGTATTATTAAGATTTATAAAAAAAGGAATCACATGATTATTTCATCGCGGATTCCTTTTTTCTTCTGATAGGATATTGCTCTATATCGCTGGTATTTAATTTCTATCGCTATTATTTAATTCTATAGCTGGTATTTCGTCCATATAGCGAATATTCTGCCTCATAATTACTCTTCTACGCTATAATTGGGAGCTTCCTTAGTGATATGAATATCATGAGGATGACTCTCCTTTAAGGATGCGGCAGAGATCTTCACAAACTTGCTGTTTTCCTGCAGAGCCTTAATATTCGCCGCACCGCAATATCCCATACCGGAGCGTAATCCTCCAATTAACTGGAATACAGTATCCTCTACGGTGCCCTTGTAAGCCACACGTCCTTCTACACCCTCCGGAACCAGCTTCTTGGCATCTGCCTGGAAGTAGCGGTCCTTGCTGCCCTTCTCCATTGCAGCGATGGAACCCATGCCGCGGTATACCTTGTATTTTCTTCCCTGGAATAATTCGAAGGTTCCGGGACTCTCATCACAGCCTGCAAAGATACTGCCCATCATACATACATTAGCTCCGGCAGCGATTGCCTTGGTGATATCTCCGGAATACTTGATACCACCGTCACCGATGATCGGTATGTTGTAAGCCTTAGCAGCCTCATAGCAGTTCATAATGGCGGTAATCTGAGGAACACCAATACCCGCAACCACTCTGGTGGTACAGATGGAACCGGGTCCAATTCCTACCTTTACTGCATCAACCCCTGCTTTAATCAGATCAACAGTTGCTTCTGCTGTTGCAACATTACCGGCAATGATCTGCACTTCAGGATAAGCTTGTCTTACTTCCTTAACCACACGAAGAACGTTAGCGGAATGGCCGTGAGCGGTGTCAATGACAATTGCATCAACCTTTGCCTTTACCAGTGCATCCACGCGCTCTAAGATATTATTGGTAATACCCACTGCTGCCGCACATAGGAGTCTTCCCTGGGCATCCTTCGCGGACAGGGGATATTTGATCGTCTTCTCTATATCCTTAATGGTGATTAAGCCCTTTAAGTTACCCTCATCATCCACCAAGGGGAGCTTTTCCTTTCTTGCCTTCGCAAGTATCTTCTTCGCTTCCTCCAGCGTTATTCCTTCCTTGGCAGTAATTAAGCCCTCGGAGGTCATGCATTCCTTGATTGGTCTGGAGAAATCTGTCTCAAACTTCAAATCACGGTTTGTAATAATACCCACCAGTTTCTTTCCGTTTACCGTAATCGGTACACCGGAGATGCGATACTTGGACATAAGATCATTGGCATCCTGTAATGTATGCTCCGGAGATAAGTAAAATGGATCGGTGATAACACCATTTTCTGAACGTTTTACCTTATCTACCTCTTCTGCCTGCTCCTCAATTGACATATTCTTGTGGATAACGCCGATTCCTCCCTGTCTGGCCATTGCGATTGCCATGCGGTTTTCAGTTACTGTATCCATTCCGGCACTCATCAAGGGAATATTCAACTTAATTGTATTCGTCAGGTTAGTAGATAAATCCACTTGATTTGGTAAAACCTGGGAATAAGCAGGCACCAGTAACACATCATCAAATGTAATTCCTTCACCGATTATCTGACCCATTTTGCTAATCTCCTCACTTTCAAATAATAAAATTCAATGTTAAAATTTGCGTTAAGGGAGTAAAGCACCTGGGCTTCACCCCCCTTTTTATTCATGACAAGTGAAACGTCTTCCGTTCCTCATGTATGTTTGGATTTTTTCAAGTATAGCGTGATTTAAGATAGATGTCAACCATGTAAATACATAAATTATATGGTTCACAGCTCATTAGAAAAGGATGTATCAAAGAGCAAAGCTATGATACATCCTTCTTTTATGTGCGCCGCTTGAGCGCAAGTTTCTACTAGTATTGTGCGATTTTTCTGGGGCTCTTCTGTTTCATCATAGACAGCATCTTCTCC
>JAJUHH010000118.1 GCA_029267975.1 Clostridiales bacterium | reverse complement strand
GCTGGCGATGGTCTTATTTATGAATAATAGCGGTAAAAACATAAAAAATAACTAAACATAAGAGTGAATGTCGAGAGCTGATTTCCTGCAATATTTGTATATTTTCAATAAATAAAAGCCTTAAAAAGCTTTAATTATTAATATAAAGTTGTAAAAAACAATAAAAAAAGAGCAATTTTACAAAATATATTGACAATAATGTGAACAGATGTTAAGATTTAACCATCAAAAACACAATGAAATAGGTGTATCAGGTGCAAAAATTATAAAAAATGTTCAAAAATTAACATTATAAAGCAGTAAACCGTTCAATTTGGTAACAGAACAATAGATAAATGTTCAGTATTGTTCAAAATATTATGAGTAAAAGCTTTTAATAGGAAAACATCAAATGGAAGAATCGTGGAGGAGAGAGGCATGAAGTCAAATGCAAAGAAGAAAGGCCATATGCTTAGGATACTGAAAAGGGATGCATCCCTGTGGATGTTTTGCCTTCCTGGCATCGTGTTCACATTCATTTTCAGCTATATCCCCATGTATGGTATTCAGCTTGCTTTCAGAAGGTTTAACGCCAGAGCGGGTATTTGGGGAAGTCCATGGGTGGGATTATATTACTTCAAGAGGTTCTTTGAATCCCCTTATTTTGAATCAACCATTAAGAATACCTTGATTTTAAGTCTGTATGGATTGGTAGTAGCCTTTCCTATCCCGATTATTCTGGCACTGATGCTGAATTCCTTCCGACATAAGAAATACCGCAAAATAATACAGACGGTTACATATGCACCCAACTTCATCTCCACAGTGGTTATGTGTGGAATGATTATCTTATTCTTATCGCCTTACGTGGGCGTCATCAATAGCATCATGCAATTTTTCGGCTTGGACCCCGTGAACTTCATGGCCAAGAAAGAATACTGGAGGCACATTTATGTGTGGACTGGTGTATGGCAGGGGGCAGGTTGGAGCTCCGTCATATACTTTGCTGCCTTATCGGGGATCAGCCCGGAGCTGCATGAGGCGGCCCGCTGCGACGGTGCAACCAAGTTTCAGCTCATACGTCATATCGATTTCCCCTCTATTTTACCTACAGCAACAATATTACTGATCATGAGCTGTGGAAGTATCCTTTCCGTTGGTTTTGAGAAGGCCTATCTGCTGCAGAACAGCCTAAACCTGTCAGTATCTGAAGTTATATCAACCTATGTTTACAAGGTTGGTCTGATCAATAATGATGTATCCTATTCGACGGCCATCGGTCTCTTTAATACATTGATCAACCTGTTTATGCTTATTATTGTCAACAAAGCATCAGATAAGCTTTCAGGCAACAGTCTATGGTAGGAGGAGAAAGAAAATGAGGAAAGAGATGGAAGTAAATACTGCCAAACGATGGAAAACAAAGCGGTGTAAGGAAGATATTATCTTTGATACGGTAGTATTCATTATTCTGACGCTTATATTATTTATTGTTGCTTATCCCTTATACTGGGTTGTGATTTCCTCCATCAGTGATCCCAAGGCAGTATCCAGCGGTGAGGTCATATGGAAGCCCATCGGACTTACCTGGAAGGGCTATGTGGAAGTATTTGAGAATAGTGCGGTTGTGAGAGGCTTTATTAACTCGATCCTATATACCTTTGTGGGGGTGTGCATTAATCTGATCGTAACCCTGCCAACAGCCTATGCCCTGTCCAGAAGTATGTTTAGCGGCAAGAAACCGATTACAATATTTTATATGATCACCATATTTTTTGGAGGCGGTCTGATCCCAACCTATTTGGTAGTTAAGAACCTGCATATGCTAAACACCATTTGGTCACTTGTTCTTCCGGGCTGTCTGGGTGTGTATAACATGATTGTTGCCAGAACCTTTTTTAAGTCAAACATTTCTGACGAACTGTATGAGGCTGCAGAGATAGACGGCTGTACGCAGGGAAAGTTTTTCTTTAAAGTTGCACTTCCCTTGTCAAAAGCCATCATTGCCATCCTTGTTCTGTATTATGGGGTGGGACATTGGAATTCTTACTTCTCGGCTCTGGTATATATTTCGGATAAGGATCAATACCCCTTGCAGCTGGTGCTGCGCAACATTCTGATTACCAATGCCACAGCTTTATCCCAGACAGCGACTACTAAGGCTGCCAGAGAAGCCCTTCGTGAAAAACAAGCCTTGATCGATCTCATGAAATATTCACTTATAATTATCAGCAGCATTCCGGTATTAGTACTGTATCCCTTTATCCAGAAGCATTTTGTAAAGGGTGTCATGATTGGCTCTGTAAAGGGATAAGAAAGGCTGCATATGAAAGAGGTCATTTACCGGTTGCCTTACAGAACCGGTGAAATATATAAAAGAAGGAGGATTTTTATGAAAAGAAAAGTAATTGCTTTGCTTTTAGTTACTGCTATGTGCGTAACTGCTCTTGCAGGCTGCAGTACGAAAGGAAATGATACTGCAGACAGCGGTAACAACACAGAAGCAACAAAGGCTCCCACAGCCGCAGTCGATGACAGTGGCAAGGTAAACGGTATTATGTACAAGGAAGGACTTCCAATTGTTGATGAAGGGACTTACAGCTTCTCTATCTTTGTGGATGATTCCAGTGCAACCGGTGAATTCTACATGCTGAATGAGTTTAAGAAGCAAACCAATGTAGATGTGGAACTGCAGATATACCCTTATGAGACAGCTACCGAGAGACTTAACCTGGATCTTAACTCCGGTGATTATGCTGATGTCATTGGCGGCTGGACCCTAAGCGACAGCTTAATTCTGACCCAGGGTGTTCAGCAGGGTACCTTTATCCCCCTGGAAGATTTATTTGAGCAGTACTGCCCGAATATTTCCGCTATTTTAGACCTGCCCGGAGTAAGGGAAAAGATGACAGCACCGGATGGACATATTTATACTATTCCTTATGTATGCGATGATACAACTGTTGGATACTCTCCTTATATTAACAGCAGATGGCTTCAGAATGTGGGAATGTCAATGCCGACTACCACAGAGGAGTTTGAAGCGGTGTTGAAAGCCTTTAAGGAAAAGGATGCCAACGGAAACGGAGATCCCAACGACGAAATTCCCTTCTCAACCGATCCCAATAATAAGCATATTGAGGCAATGGCCGGATGGTTTGGCATGCCTATAAATAAGGTCGGTATTGCGATCAAGGACGATAAGGTAGTATATGGTGGTATAAGCAAGGAGTACAGACAGTTCTTAAGCTGGTTCAACAGTCTCTATAACCAGGGCCTGATTGATACGGAGCTCTTCACTCAGGACAGCTCAACCTGGGAAGGAAAAGGCAATAAGGACATGTATGGTGTATCCATTGCGTATGGAAGCAATGAATTCTCAGGTCTCGTACAGACAGAGGTCAAAGGCGAGTTCGATGCTCTACCGGTACTGAATACAAACAAGGGTGGCATTTGGCTGAGAGATACCAATGGCTTCAGCGTATACAGAACCCAGGCGGTTATTACCAATAATGCAGAGCATCCGGAGATCATCTGCCGTTGGTTTGATAATGCATTTGAACTTGAGAATGGAATCGGATGTAGCAGAGGGCCGGTAGGAGTAGTCGTATTTAAGGAAGGCGACGGATATCGTGCCATCGATAATAATACTTTAGCAGCAGACCTGCAGGAGAAGGTAAGCTGGAGCAATCTGTGGCCTCAGGCCCTTCCCAAATATATGCCTTCCGGCTTCAAGTACATAGAGGATAATCCGCTGTATGATGAAAAGAGGGCAATGGAAGAGCTATATGAACCTCACTTAACCAAGGAAATCATCCCCTCCTTCTGGGTTTCTCTAGACAGCATTGACAAATATGCAGATATTGCCACAGCAATTACTGATTATTTCACTCAGCAGCAGGCAATGTTTGTTACAGGAGAGCTGGATGTAAATGATGATGCGGCATGGAATAGTTATGTAGACGGCCTGAATGCTTTGGGTCTAAAGGACTATCTTGAGATTCGCGGTATCGATACAATCGCAGAGTAGCAGATTGGCCTAACATCGAAGGTATTCAATCTATGGCAAAGCTATTAAAAGTATAGGGTTGTATACGTAGGTGTTGTATCTGCAGCTTGTTGTATCTGTAGTAGTTGATGGGAAAGCATATTACAATCTTGTCAGTAATATGCTTTCCCACTGTATATCCGCTACAGATGGCAGGGAAGAACAGTAAGCCCTGAGATAAGCAAGCCTTTGTCGCGTAGAAGTAATACCCAAGAACTATTGATAAAGTGAAAAAGGGAGGATCAGGTGGCAAAGATGGAGCATAGGATCACCGCTGTTTCTGAAATAAAGGATGAGACAGAGAAGATAACAGCAGGAAGAGAGCCAGAGGAAGCCCAGATGAAGGAAGGCCAGACAAAGGGATACCAGATAGAGGAAGACCGGCCAGAGAAAGCCCCGCCAGAAAAAGCCCATCCGGAGATAGTCTGGCCAGAAATAACGCAACCTGAGAAAACCCAGGAAGAGGAAGCGGAAGAAAACCTGCAGCAGGGGGTGCACAATTATAGTGCAGCAGAGGAATATGTGTGGCCAAAGGATGAGAAGGTGCTGAAAAAACTGGAATGGTTCCAGGATCAGAAGCTGGCCCTGATGATACACTGGGGACCTTACTCCCAACTGGGGATTGTCGAGTCCTGGGCACTTTCAGATGCAGATGCACATTGGTCCAGAACAGGCATTGACTGGGAGGTTAGTGCAAGAGAATTCAAGGAGCAGTATTTTGGCCTCAATAAAACCTTTAACCCGGTACGTTTTGAGCCGGAGCAATGGGCGGATATTGCCAAGGAAGCGGGGATTCGCTATCTGATCTTCACCACCAAGCACCATGACGGCTTCTGCATGTGGGATACTCAGTTTTCCGACTATAAGATTACAGGGGAGGACTGCCCCTATCATAGCAATAAACATGCGGATATCTGCGGACATTTATTTGAAGCCTTTCGTAAGAAAGGGATTGGTATTGCAGCCTATTTCTCCAAGGCAGACTGGCATATAGACAGCTATTGGGCAAAAGGTCATCCCAGAGGGGATTATATGTGGAGAGGTCCTTCCTACGATCCCAAGGAGCATCCCCAGCTATGGGAGCAATTCGTGACCTTTACCCAGAATCAGATCAGGGAGCTGGCAAGCCGCTATGGTAAGCTTGATATCATGTGGTTTGATGCCGGTTGGGTTTGTAAGCAGACAGGACAGGATATCCGTCTGGGTGAGGTGATCGATGAGATCAGAAGCTGGCAGCCAGGAATGCTGTGTGCGGACAGAACCATCGGCGGCCCTTATGAGAATTATATTACACCGGAACAGTGCGTACCGGAGGAGCCCCTTGGGGTACCCTGGGAGAGTTGTATCACTCTGGGCACATCCTTCTCCTTTGCCTATGAAGACACCTACAAATCTCCCAGAGAGCTAATCCATCTGCTGACGGATATCGTAGCAAAGGGCGGAAACCTAGCCATCAATGTGGGACCTCAGCCTGACGGACGGCTTCCCAAGGGGGCAGTGGCTTCCTTAAAGGGAATGGGAGCCTGGCTGCGGGTATTCGGTGAGGCAATCTATGGTACAAGAGTGTGCCCGCCATATAAGAAAGATAATATTGCATTTACCAGAAAAGGAGATATCGTATATGCCATTGAGCTGTTTGATGAAACAGCCCTGATCCCGGAGGAAGTATTCCTTCCTTATGAGGGAAAGGTAAGGAAAGTAACAATGCTTGATACGGATGAGGAGATCATCTTTACTTGTAAACCGGGAGGGATTATGATAAAAGCAGCAGGTTGTGATAATGCTGCAGTACCAATTGCCAGAGTATACAAGCTACAAGCGTAGGCAGTGCTACAGCAGGACCATATAAGTAGCAGAAAGGGACTTTCAGCCGGGGAAGGACAGATAGAAGGAAGGCGGGATTAATATGCTATCGGTACATTTGCAGGAATATGCATGGAACAAATTTCAGGAAAGAAAAAAATATTACGGTGCCTTATGTGAGCAGATAGAAGAAGCCATGAAGGCCTGCAGCCAGGAGGAAGCGGTACTCATGCGCTTTCTTTACGGAACTATGCCGGTAAGGGATGCAGGAGAATATGATTTTCAGGTTTTCTTAAGCTATGTAAGGCATTCCCTTTGGCTGCGGGAGCATGTGGCATGGTGTCGTGAGCTGGCAGAGGACATCTTTGTTCACCACGTCCTCTACTACCGCATTAATTCTGAGGATATCAGCGATTGCCGCAGCTTCTTTTATGAGCGGTTGAAGGACAGAATACAGGGCATGACCCTGGAGGAAGCTGTCATCGAGATTAATTATTGGTATGCGGAGCATGTGACCTATGAAGCTACAGATGAGCGTACTGCTTCTCCCATGACTTTGTTCCGCTGTGGAAAGGGCCGCTGCGGCGAAGAATCTACCTTTACGGTGACAGCCTACCGAAGCGTCGGCATTCCTGCCCGTCAGGTCTATACCCCGCGTTGGGCTCATTGTGATGATAACCATGCCTGGGTGGAGGTTTTCCTTCATGACAAGTGGTATTTCCTGGGAGCCTGCGAGCCGGAGGAGGTGCTGAACAAAGGCTGGTTTAATGTGCCTGCCAACCGGGCCATCTTAATCCATAGCCGGGTATTTTCAGATTTTAGGAGCAAAGCATCCGAGGAATGGATCGGGAGGGAAGATCTTCTTAGCTTTTACAATCACACTTCCTTCTATGCCAAAACGAAAGAACTTACTTTGAAGGTTAAGGATAAGAAGGGGCAGCCTGTGGAAGGGGCATTGCTAGCGCTTGAAATACTTAATTATTCGGAATATTTTCCTGCGGCTACCTTAGTGACTGATTCAAAGGGGGAAGCACGAATCTCCCTTGGTCTGGGCCATGTTCGGGTAAGAGCCTGGAAGGCGGATACCTTCGGGGAAAGGATCGTTTCGGTAAAAGATACTGACCGGGTAGAGCTGTCACTGGAATGCAGTGCAGAAAATACTGACTGGATCAAGGATCAATGGGAAGAGGCAGTAATAAAAGCTCCCCTGGAGAATCCCATACATCTGGGGAGGGAGACCCTGGAGCAAAAGGAGCGAAAGGCCAGACGGCTGCAGGAAGCAAATAAGCTTCGGGAAGAACGCTTTGCAGCCTTCTATGATAAAATACCCACTTGGGCCAGTCCTGAGGAAGTGCAGATGCTTAAGACCGCAGGTGAGAATTACATAGAGATACTAGACTTCCTGACCAGGGATGAGAACCCGGACAGAAGGCGGATGTTAAGAAGTCTGGCAATCAAGGATTATAAAGACTTGAAGGCCTCCATTCTGGAGGATCACATGGGCTGTGAACAGGGCAGCTTAAGTGATGAGATATATGAGAATTACCTGCTTTGCCCCAGAGTATTAAGGGAAGAATTAACTCCTTATCGGAGCTTCATCCGGGCATATTTTACGGAGGAGGAGAAGGAAGCCTTCCGTAAGGATCCGGAGCAGATCTGGAGCTACATCAAAGCGAACATCCAGTATGATGCGAAAGTGGATTACAAGACAATCTGCGCAACTCCCATAGGCTGTCTGAGAATGAAGCAGGGCAATCCCAAGGCTCAGAACATTCTCTTTGTGGCAATCTGCAGAACACTGAATATTCCCGCAAGAATCAATACGGTCACTCAGTCAGCGCAGTATCTGAAGGGGGAAGACTTCAGGGAGCCGGAGGGCTTTGCTGCTGAGCAGAGAGCAGTCGCTTCTGCCACAGAGGATAAGGCCTCTCTAATCTTAAGGGTCAAGGATGGAAGTAAGTGGACCTATTATCAGAGCTGGACCATAGGTAAGCTGGAGGCTTGCTCCTTTCGTACGCTGAATTATGAGGAGTCAGCTTTTGAAGACAATGTTCTGGAATTAAGGCTGGAAGCCGGTATTTATCGAATTATCACTTCAAGTCGCCTGCCAAATGGAGATCAGCAATCCTCCCTCAGGGTATTCTGCCTGGGTCCTGGACAGCATAAGGCAATTGAAATGACCTTATGGGAGACGAATGCAAGGGATATGTTGTGGAGACCCAGACGTCGCTCGCCTCAAGGCGAATGAGATCGGGCAGATTGCGAACGTTGTGGAGCACGTTGCCGTGGGTGAGCGGCACCCCTTTGGGCACGCCGGTGGTT
>JAJUHH010000117.1 GCA_029267975.1 Clostridiales bacterium | reverse complement strand
TTTGCTACTAATTGAGTATTCATGAGACCTCCTTGACAAGTTTCGCAAACAGCGTAAAAACTTGTACAACTTTTTACACTTTTTATGATATTATCTCATGAATTGATCTCAAATGTAATGTACGCATGGTTTACCGTTTACATAATATTTACTTTGATAGAAAGTCACTGACTTTTTATGCCGATGATAATTACCGACCAATCGATGTTAATGATTGGCAACGGAAATGGAGTCTAACTGGCATTGAAGACATCTTGTCAGGAGACGGATGTATTCTGTATGAACGGGGTGAATTTCAAGAAGCAATTAAGAACTTTACTGATGCAATTGACATCGATTCTTCACGAGCTGATTTTTGGTATAACCGAGGAATTTCGTTTTTTATGAGCAAATTGTTCGATAATGCTCTTGAAGACATTGACATAGCTATTAAATTAAATCCCACTAACGAAAAATATCAACTTGAAAGAGAAAGAGTTTTAAATGCCATAAAATCATATGAGCGGTTGTAAAAGTATACATTAATGTATGTAATTAATAACCTTCAAGCGGATATTTGAAATAACTTTACAATTTGTTGTCAATTGTTTATGTTAAGGGAGGAGCTATGAATAAAGATCTACTTGTTTATTAATATTTCCTTGATGAGCGGTAGTTGGAAGGATGTTGCTATATTTTTTGTTCAATGCTATATATTAAAAATATATATATTGTGGAATTCAGACCTCCTTCTCTCTTTGAACGAATCCACTAATAAACACATGATGTGACTGAACTTATATGGATGGAGCACATCTTTAAGCTTGCTTGAGCGAAAGAGATATATCGGATGTAGTTATTGAAAGTCTTCTCCATTTTAATATTGCTGAGTGAACTTTACGGACAACAGAAGCTAGAAAGGAACATCAAAATTTTGCAGTCTCTATATGGGAAGTAAAAAAAGTATTTGTTACTGACAGTCAAAGGAGCTAGGAATGTGACTATTGAGTACACTTTTGAGTACATTAAAATTTGACGTGTTGGAAAGCTCCTTTCTATGATATTTTCAATGAATTGTTCGGGTTCGAATCCCGTCTCGCGCTTACGAAATCCCTTGATTTTCAAGGGATTTTTTGACTGTGCATTAAATATACTAGTACTTTCTATATAGCGCATTTCCTAATAAAATTATTAATTTCTTTATCATTTTTTATAATAATAACTTTCTCTTAATATGGAGATATTCTTTCTTTTAATTTATCAATCCCTAAATCATAATCTTTTGACTATTGCAACATTCATTTAAGCATATTAAAATTAGGATTATATATACATTTTTCAATACCAAGTCGTTGTTTCACCCATCGCTTAATAATTCTATAATTTCTTATTCGTGTTGGGATTTCAAGAAGCAAAATTGTATCAGCTACCTTTAAACCCTCAATAAAACATGGTCTTCCTGTATCTTCAATTATCCACATTGACTGTTGTATTACTGAGTAAAACAGATTATCTCGTTCATAAACTTGCCTTTTTCGATTTCCCCAAGGATTCGTTTTATCTGGAATATGAACAACTTCATCAAGGGATTGATATCGAATATTTAGTTTTTCTGATAACTTTCTAGCAAGCGTAGTTTTGCCACTGGACACCGCACCGACAATATATATTTTCATAATTCATCCTTTATCCCTATATTTGATAATTCACCATCTTATACGATGGCGAATCAACTTATCCTTAGGTTAATCCATTACATAACCTGAATACTTCTTTACTTTAATCATATTATTCCTTTTATTCGTTAACGAATTATTCAGTATCCCCAACTGTATTGGAATATCCATAACCTATACAAAGGTTATAAAAAGCTCGAATTAAGTCAACATCTGATTGACAGATACCCCAGAAAAATAATTTTTAAAAAGCATTGAAAATAAAGAAAGGTTTACCAAATATGCAAGGATAGTTTTCAACACTTTCTTTCTCAATAGTATTTTTGTCGCTCATATATTGTTGCATGTTACGATATACTTCCATAAACAAATCATATATGTCAATGAGATTATTATTTTCCTCAATTTCTTCAAGCATTTTCAGTGCTCCGAAGTCATTGTCCAATTGCTGCAACCCTTTCGAAAGCCATTTGGTCGGCGGATAATATAAGTTATTAAGTATGTAAATAAGTCGAAGCATAGCCTCAACCGCTCTGTAGAGGTATATCCTCCCTTCGCTTTTCTTATTACGATTTAATGCTTCTTTGAAATTATATACACCACTATCATTGATTGTTACCCAGAGTCCTCTAATAACTCTTTTTTTCATATCCTCCGGGTAAAATCCCACTCTTTCTTGAATCTTGGGCAAAAGGTTTTTGGGGTCCCATACAGAAATCGCCTGAGCTAAATTGTTGACAGCATACGGATTAAACTCCTTCCAAAACCTATTCATATCATTATTGATTATATGTTTGATTTTCCAGTAATCACCGCCAAATCCGTATGATACCCTTACGGATTCTTTCCAATATGTCTCCCCAGAGAAAATATCAGTTATCTGACTTCTTAATTCATCTGATGTGTCTGTATCAATAAAGAAATCCATATCTACATCCGAATTCTGATCGCAATATCCATATGCAACAGACCCCTCAATAAAAACAAGTATATTATCTGTTACTTGAGAAGAGATTGCCTTTATTCGTGGCAAAATAACCTCAATAAAATGTTCTTTTCCTATGCGTATATAATCCGCCTGTGTCATATATTCTTCCTCTACCAAATCTATTTAGTCATTACTTCGCTATCGTCACCGACAGTGTATCATCGCCTGATTAGACAATATATAATTTATCTTTTGAATCATATCACTTATATATTATAACATCAATATTTACACTGTTCCAGACTAGATTCCAACTCTCACAAACCGAGACTGGGAAGAACAAGAATGGAGGCTCTCACGTCGTGGTGAGGAATCCGCCTACTACTCTTCGATCTCATACATGGAATTGTTTTACAAAGGTAATTCGCAAATGTTATATTCAGTTTACAGATGTAACACTATATAATAGTAATATTTTTTTGAGAAGTTCTAAACACCACAACAACGATGAATCTGTAAAAACAGTTTAAAGGAAGGATTAATTTGATTACACACAAACCAAAAAAATTGATTAGCATTCTAATCTTTGTTCTACTCCTTATGGCAACATTGATCGCTTGCACATTTACCAATGCTAAGGTAAATACCGTGTCTGACATATCAAATACCCTCATTACTACAGATGTTAGTGTGGCACCAAATCCGAATACTGTATCAACTGCAATAGAAAATAATCATACAATTGTGCCTGATCCGGAATATTCTTTTACCGGAGGAAAGAGCGACAAATCCGAATTAGTAATCGCAGCCGGTACCTACCCTGAAGATAATGAATATCTGGCTTTTGAGGGGGATTTTGATTCTGATGGCGAAACGGAAGCATTTGTTTTGATTGGTATGAAGTCAAACGATGGTATTTCAGGTGATCTATGGTATGTCAATGATTCCGACACTGCAACACTGCTACTGCAAAATATTTATGCTGAAGCAAGTCAACAGATTTTTCAGAAAACAATTAATTCGATGTCCTATATTTACTTTCTGTTTACTTATAAAAGTGGGAATTCATACCTGACTGATATTTATAGTGTATGGGATGATAATGCCATGCTTTGCTTTGATGCTGATGGTTATGCTCAAACAACACGAAAGGTTCTGATAGGCGGCGGCGATTTGGTCTTCACCGACGAAGAATATGACTTCATTTATCAGATAGAGGATGCGGTTTCAACAGGGCATACCGTCAAATATTATACCTTTCATTTCCTTGACAGCGGCAGTTTCCAGCAATATACAACTGAAGAAAAAACAAAGAATGAATTTCTTACATATGAGGGTGCAGACACTGCATTACAGACCCTTGAAGAAGAATATCATCCTGATGCTTACCAATTCATCTACCGAAGTAATGGTGAATGGGATATTAATATGGCTGTAGACAACGGTGATAATTATACTTTCTATAACGCGGTTTATGGCGTCGGGGCAGATAACCGTCTGGCATTAAAAAGTACCGGAGAAGGTTATTTTCGGTTGGATATGCTGAGTGATAACCGAGATTTCCTGCATTGTCTTTTATATGGGAAAGGCGACCATAAATCTGACTGGCTGACTCTAGCCTCAAAACATGGGCTTGCAGAAGCAGCTGCTTCTGATTGGTATGAACGCTTTTTGAAGGATGGAATACTTCAGAATGAAAGTTATTATATCTTTGATTTGATCACTAAAGATTTGGATGACAATGGTCAGTCTGATCTTATGCTGATAACAGAATATGACACAAGGAATCTTGCCAATTTAGTTACTTCCAATAGGAAACATGCATATATCTATATGAATCAGGATGCTGTCTACGAATTATCTCTTCAATCAGAATTGATATTCGACTGGGCTCAGAGTGTGTCAGCTGATTTTGACCAGGACGGATACATAGAAATTGCTTACAGTATCAATACAGGCGGAGTTGGCGCCGCTGGCTCCTATGAGAAAGGCATGTTAAAATATAAAAACCACACTTTAATACCGATGCTGCTTCCGAATGATTTTTCCGAAGAAGATCAGGATACAGGAATTCAGGTTAATATACTGGCTGGCAAAGAGAGAAACCAGTACATTGCTTTTTGCCCCTACTTGAACAGTAAGGTTTCTTTTCAGCGTAAAACCGCCTCTGATCATGATGAAAATACCATCAGGGAAGGTGATGAAGTTGGAGGCAACGTACGTGGGTATTCGCAGATGGAGGTTTTAGATGAAAATGGATCCAAGGTACTGATACTTCGGGAATACCTGCATGGTGAGAACGGTATCAATGATGGAATTGCAGATGCTGTTTTTACGGTCAGGTTTAATGAGAAAGAGGAGGCTTACATTGCCGATTTTTCAATTGATCCTTACTGACCACTTCTTTTCAAAAAGCGGAATACTCTTGCCAAGGCGTCTTATGCATAAAAGTGATATTTATCTACTCTTTGATCTCCTACAGACCATGCTGACTTGAAAAAGTAAATTCTAGTGCAGGACTAAATTCCACCGTACCTTTAAAAACGTTGAAAAACTTAATTATTTTTAGGGTATAAATGGCTGATTTCTGTTATAATGTAAACTACCACTCACAAAAAATCTGAATTTATGGCATGGCAAACAGACCAGTGAAAATTCGGTGTGCAGGACTGAATTCCACTAGTCGCATTATAAAAATGTGAAAAGTTTATTTCCAGTCTGACAGCAGATTTATGTGTAATGGTTAACGGTTAAACTTAATCAGCTTAGGTGTCAGATTGACTTCGTCAGGAGCGATCGGCCTAAGCTGAAGTGCTTTTAGAACACTTTCACCAAAGGTCTCAAGAGCTACCTCGTAAGGTGTCCTGCCACCCAGGCTTTCCCTTGGGGTGGAATTGATATGATCGACAATCAGATTCATATCCCACTGGGTAAGGAATTCAAAGCTTGTTCCCTTGGGAAGTATCATACGAAGCATGGTATGTACATTTTCCACTCCACCTTTTTGACCACTTCTCATCGGATCGCAATAATAGATACTTGTGCGCTCGATATCATCAATTCCGGTCTCAAGAGATTGTGGATCACCAAACTCTGACCCTCTGTCTGTGACAAGGGTATGAAACAGTGAAAGGAACTCATATGTACCAAGTTTCTTCTCCAAACGGTCAAATACCATGCGGACAGCTCCCTTAGTGCACCGATTCATGAGAAATGCAAGGAACAGCTTCTCACGCTTCAAGAAGAAGGTAAGAATGACCTTCTTGGATTCCCTTGAAGAATGCACTGTGTCCATTTCCGTCCAGCTTTCTAAACCCAAAGACTTAAAATCAGCATAGGTTCTGCCGATGAAAACCGTACGATCCGTGATCTGGGTTTTATGACATTTACGGAGCTTGAACTTAGGTTTGCGCTTTAGATCGATATTTCTTGCTGTGAATAGTCCTTGGTCCAGATAGGTGTATACTGTACGGACAGACAAATCCAGCTCAGGATGATTCGTAACGATCTGATAGGGTGACTGCCCTTGAGCAATCAGAGGAGTGACGATCTTATCCTTCTTATGTAGTTCCTGTTTCGTCATGTTAATACCAGCCCGGGAAGAACTAAGAGACTCACGATATTTTCTGTCTGAGAAACGGGCATCATAACGATACTTATGTGCAATCGTACAGTGATTGATTCTTTTATCACAGCCATTGCAGACATAAGGGGCTTTGTCCAGCCGGTTGCAGCGTTCCTTTACGAAATCCTTGCAGGTCTGATTACAGGTCGGGCAGGAGGTACATTTTACATCACAGAGAATGATCTTATTGCAGGCATTCGTTTTACGACAATGATAGCGATGAATGCAAAAGTTGTGAGCATTATAGAAGGTCCCCTTGTGATACCAGTCACTTAGTCGATGTAACTTAACTTCCTTTGAAATCGTCGTTGGATCCTTGCATAGATAACGAGCTATATCCTTAAAGCTTCGCCCTTCGTTCAAGGACTTTTCAATAAATAAGCGGTTATCAAGGTTTAGGTGCTTTTGATTACCAGGTATTAGATTACTCATAAACACTCCTTCTACTGCCGTCAGAAGGTATGATAATCATATCACCCATGTATGAAAGAGTAAACGCTACTTGTGCGGAAGTAAACTCCACCACACAAAATAGAAGTGGAATTAAACTTTTCATTTTTCATAGTGAAATTAATTGCCGGTAAGCATTGACTTTTACCGGCAATATTTATATATTGGAAGATATAAGTTGAAATACTGCGGATACTCAAATTGCGGAATATGCATTTGTAATCTGACGATGAAATAGGATGTGAAATTATGCTGGATGGAAAAAAATCATTATTTAGCGGAATGCAGGCCACCGGAACCCTTACCCTGGGTAATTATCTGGGAGCACTGAAGAATTGGGTGGCATTTGAAGAGGAATATGAGACCTTTTATTGTGTTGTTGATATGCATTCCATAACAGTTCGTCAGGACCCGGCTGAGTTAAGAAGAAGAGCTCGGGCACTGCTTACCCTGTATATTGCAGCAGGACTAAATCCCGAGAAGAATTGTATCTATTATCAATCCCATGTATCGGCGCATGCGGAACTAAGTTGGATCTTAAATTGCTTTACCTACATGGGAGAGCTTAATCGTATGACCCAGTTTAAGGATAAGGCGGCAAAGCATTCAGATAATATTAATGCCGGTTTATATACCTATCCTGTACTGATGGCAGCAGATATCTTATTGTTCCAATCTGATATCGTTCCGGTAGGTCTGGATCAGAAGCAGCATATTGAAATTACAAGAGACATTGCAGAACGCTTTAATGGCATTTATGGGGATGTATTTACCATTCCGGAGCCTTACTTCGGCAAGCAGGGCACCAAGATCATGAGCCTGCAGGAGCCGGAGAAGAAGATGTCCAAATCCGATGACAATGCCAATGCAACCATCTTTTTGATGGATGATAAGGACACGATTATACGTAAGTTTAAGCGTGCGGTTACGGACTCTGATAACAGCATCCGTTATGCGGATGAAAAACCGGGAATTAAGAACTTAATTGAGATATATTGCGTTGCTACCGGCAAGACTGTAGCTGAGACAGAGAAAGAATTTGCTGACTCAGGTTATGGTGACTTCAAGCTTGCAGTGGGCGAGGCAGTAGCAGACCTGTTAAAGCCCTTACAGGATCGCTTCTACAGCCTGGAGAAGGATAAGGCTTATATCGATGGTATTATCAAGACCAATGCCGAGAAAGCAAATTATTATGCGACCAAAACCCTTCGTAAGGTACAGAAAAAGGTAGGCTTCCCGGAGAGAATCAGATAAGGATAAACCCTCCTATGGTATCTGGATTGTGACTGTAAAAGGAAAGGAATTGAGCATATGAAGATTGTTTTGCTTGAGGCTGATACTCTGGGCACCGATGTGGATTTATCGATCTTTGACAGCCTGGGAGAGGTGGTCAAATACCCCTGCTCTGTACCGGAAGAGAATGCTGACCGCATCAAGGATGCGGATGTGATTATTGTTAACAAAATACCCATGAATGAGACAACCCTGTCCAAGGCTGAGAAGCTGAAGCTTATTT
>JAJUHH010000116.1 GCA_029267975.1 Clostridiales bacterium | reverse complement strand
ATGGCACTAAGCACAGAGGAAGGATCAGGAAAAGGGTTCTATGGATTGATACAAAGCTTTCTATGGTCAGCTAGCCGAATACATGCCCTTACTTTCCATGTATTTGTAGATAGCTTCCCCATGCTTTTGTTCTTCCTTCTGAATATGATTTAATACATCACGCACCTGCGCATCCTTGAATTCGAAGATGGCAGTATCATAAAAGCCGGATACATATTTTTCAGTACTCAGCAGATCCATGCATAAATCTCTGTCAGACCATTTTCCCATGGCAGACGGTTCACTTATGCCTACGGACTGGCCCTTGTTCTGGTTGCCGGACTGACCTGCTGTTTGGCCACCGCTCATATTGGGAACTTTACCATTTAGCAGCTGATTGATGGTTTGCAGATGCTCCTGTTCTTTCTGACCGTTGGTCCGAAATACAGCCTTAAGCTGCGGATCCATTGCCAGCTTTTCGAAGTTGGAATATTTCAGGACACATTGCTCTTCGTGACTTTGCGCATCCTGCAGCAATAATTTCTCTTTTGTGGTTAGGGTTATATTTGTAATCATTCAAAACACCTCCGTTCTTATTATTTTCATATAAATCAATAATATCCCTACCATAAAACGACAAAATGCGAAAAATTTTTTGACTATATATGGTATATCTGCTAATATTAAGAAAATAATAACTATTACTATGTGGGCCTGAAGCATAAGAGGAGGGCAGTGAGCATGTACATAAGAGAACTTGAGAATGTTATTGATAAGCTGGATATCATAATGAACAGCTATGACATAATTCGCATCGTCGATCCCATGAAAAAGCTGGTGATAAATATCAAGGGGAACAAAGCCAAATATTCAGATCTTCATTGCTTTGAAATCTGGGGCAGAAACAGTGAGTGCGAGAACTGCATCTCCATGCGTGCCTATGTGAATAAGGAAACATACATTAAATTAGAATATCTTTTAAATGATATCTTCATGATTACTGCTATGCCTTATGAATTGATTGACAGAACTGTAGTAATAGAAATGATCAAGAAGGTAACCCACACCTTGTCCTTTCGTATGGAAGGCCAGGGCGGCGGACCGGCCCAGTACTATGAAACAGTTGATAATATCTATAATATCGCACTGAAGGATTCTCTGACCGGAATCTATAACCGAAGATATATTAATGAAAAGCTGCCCATCGATATGATGACTGCGGCCATCTCTGGCCACAGCATAGCGATCATGATGGTGGACATTGATTACTTCAAGGACGTGAATGATACCCATGGGCACCTGGCTGGGGATTGTACCCTGCTTAATCTTGCCAACATCATCCAGACAGGTTTAAGACGGGAAAGTGACTGGGTGGCAAGGTATGGCGGTGAGGAATTCCTGATCTGCATGCCTGGGGCAGGCTTACAGATTGCAAATGAGATGGCGGAAACCTTACGACGTAAGGTGCAGGAGACAACCATGGACTGTAGTGGTGCAATGATCAACATAACGGTAAGCGTAGGGGTCAGTGCCAAGATGCCGGACCCGAATTCCTCTATGGATGATTTCATCAAAGAGGCAGATATCAAACTCTATGAAGCGAAACGCAAGGGCAGAAACAGAGTAGAGGCATAATATAACCAAGAAAGAGAAAAAGCCTGCCATAGGAAAAGGAGGGTATCAAAGCAAATGGATTTTAGCAATAAAACAGTGATAATTACCGGTGGGGCCAAGGGCATCGGAAGATGTATGGTGGAGGAATTTCGTAAGGCTGGCGCAAAGGTAGCGGTGATCGATCTGGACCGCAGTGAGCCTGCCTGTGATCTGTACTTTTGTGGTGATATTGCAAGGGAAGAGGATCTAAAGAGCTTTGCCGACTTGGTGATTAAGAACTTTAAAAAAGTGGATTGTCTGATCAATAATGCCTGTCTGTCAAGAAAAGGTATTCTGTCAGGCTGCAGCTATGAAGATTTTAATTATGTTCTTCGGGTAGGAATCAGTGCACCCTATTATCTCACCAGCCTGCTTCTGCCTTACTTTGGGGAAGGAGCAGCAATTGTGAACATCTCCTCAACCAGGGCATTCATGTCTCAGGGGGATACGGAGAGCTATACTGCAGCCAAGGGCGGAATTACTGCTCTGACCCATGCCCTGGCCCTTAGTTTGGCGGGCAGGGTAAGAGTGAACTCTATTGCTCCGGGATGGATCGATACCACAGAGAGTGAATGGAGTGAGGAGGATCACAAGCAGCATCCGGTTGGGCGAATTGGAAAACCAATGGATATCGCCAGGATGGCAATGTATCTGTGCAGTGATGACAGCAGCTTTATTACCGGCGAGAATATTACAGTAGACGGAGGTATGACAAAGCAGATGATTTATCATAAGGATCTTGGTTGGAGCTATCAACAAGGGGATTGATCCTGGATCATCTATCATCTGCCTGCTGCAATCGATAAGTTAATGAAGAAGGAAAGAACAACTGCATCCGGGGATGTGTTGTTCTTTCCTTCCTTATATGGTTACGCAATGCAGCAGGCCCTGATTACTTTATTCTATTTATAGTTGCTCTTTCTCATAGATAATCTCCAGGTCTGGCTGATGGCCCTTCTCCATCTTGCGTCTGGCCTTACGGTTGGCAACGGAGTCAAAGATAATGGAAAAGTCATAATCCTCGGGGTACATTTCTGAAGCGGCAACCTTTAGCTGCAGCCGCTTATGACTGATGAACTCCTTCTTCTTCTGGATTTGGACCCCAACCTCTCCCTTTTCATTGGCTTTTTTAAATACAATTCCGATCTTTTTCTGAGGATAGACTACGACACTGTCTCCAACGTTAAAGCGCTGGCTGCGGACGCTGACAGACTTTGGAGGACTTGCTTTCTTAATCTGAGGCACAATCCTGGGCGCAGCAGGCATCTCTAAAGTAGAAGCAGCTGAAGCGGACTTATCCGTATCAATTAGGAAGCTGTCATCCATTTCCTTGGTAAGCTGTCTGTCTTCTTTGCCATAGGCCTCCCGGTAGGCCCGCTCCAGCATGTGCTTTGGCAGACCCAGCCGCTTGGCTATATATAGGGCACAGCTTTCCCCGGCTTCCCCGATTTCAAGGCTGTATAAGGGCTTTAAGCTTTCCCGGTCAAAGGCCATTCTGGCATTGATTAACCCTTTGGTTGTCTGGGCATATTCCTTTACCTCAGGATAATGGGTGGTGGCTACAAAGAGGCAGCTTTTCTTACGCAGCTCTTCAAGAATTGCTATGGCAATTCCCATTCCCTCTGCAGGATCTGTTCCGGACCCAAGTTCGTCAAGGAGAACCAGGCTATCCCGGTCAGCATAGTGTAAAATGTTGATGATATTGGTAATATGAGAGGAGAATGTGGATAAGTTCTCCGTAATGCTCTGGCCGTCCCCGATATCGCACAGGACCATATTGTTCATGCAGAGCTCTGCAGCTTCACAGGGAACGTGAAGGCCGCTTTGCGCCATAAGCTGCAATAAGCCCACCGTCTTTAGGGCAACTGTTTTACCTCCGGTATTAGGGCCGGTGATAATAATACCTGAGATCTCATTTCCCAGCCGGAAGTTGAGGGGGACACATTCCCCTGTTTTCAGAAGGGGATGCCTTCCGTTTGTGATCTGTATCTTTCTTGTGGTACTCATTTGAGCAGGGACAGCCTTCATATCCAGACTCAGCTTTGCCTTGGCAAAGATAAAGTCCAGTGTTTCCATGGCCTCCATATTCAAGCGGATCGGATGGGCGTGGGCAGCAATCAGCTCAGTCAGCACATATAGGATGCGGCGTTCTTCATTGCTTTCGCTGATCTCCAGAACAGAAAGCTCTTCCCTAAGCTTTGCTACTATGGTTGGCTCAATAAAATAAGTGGAACCGCTGGAGGAGATATCAAGTACGGAGCCGCTTACCATATGCTTATATTCCCTTTTTACCGGAAGTACCAGATGGCCGTTTCTTGTGGATACATATCCATCTGTGAACCATTCCTTCTTGCTGCGCAGCTGTGCCTCCAGCTTTGTCTTCATCTCGGTACGAAGCTGTTCCATTTTGCGGCGGATATCCTTTAGTTCCTTTGAGGCATTATCATCGATGGCATTGTTGCGTATGGTATGATTAATTTCATCGGATAGCTCGGGCAGCTCATCCATGGAGCCGCCATACCCTGCGATATCCACATTTAGTGCTTCAGCCCTCTTTAAAAAGCTCTTCATACGCTTGCAGGCATTTAAGAACAGTCCCATCATTGTCAGTTGTTCCGGAATCAGCATGGAGCCTTTCTCTGCCAGCTCCAGAAGCATTTCGATATCTTTCATGGTGGCAAGGGGCGGTGTTCCGATATGATCTAATATTTTTCTGCCTTCGGTAGTATCCTTGATCCTTGCATTTACTTCCCATTCGCAAAGATAAGGCTTTAACTCTGACAGCTTTTTTCTGGCCTGTTCCGATACTGCATGTTCACATAGCATATTTAAAATAATTGGATATTCTAGTGCATTCATTGATTTTTCTAACATTTTCTTATTACTCCTTATGATTTTACAAATGAAATGATTGAATGAAATGATTAAATTAAATTATCAAATAAAAATGCCCACAGTAAGCGCTACCATTACAGCAGGGAAGCTACTCTGTGGGCATGGTTGTTGCAGGATAGGCAGGGCGGAGCAATGACCGGTCCTTGCATATTAGAAAAAGGCATAACAGGGTAACCCTATTATGCCTTGAGGTCTATATCCATACAAGACAGTTTGAGTATTTCTGTAAAGGTAGAATTTTAGGTACAAGAAAAAAAGGTATACTGCTGTGTACCTAAATCGATTCAATTATGTGCTAGTTCGCACAAACCTCATTTACAGATAATACCGACATCAAAACCGTCCTTTCATACTATGATTGATTATTATTTACAAATGTATTATAGCATATACCATCTGTCCCTGTCAAAGCAGATTTTGCCAGCATGTTATACCGCTACTATTCCATGGCACTTTTAATTGCATTATCCATGATCTCACGGGTCAGCATACCGGCAGCATAGCCATAGATCTTACCATCCGGATTAATGATAAAGGTGGTAGGAAAGGCTGATATACGGTATAGGGAAAGAATTTCGCCTGTCTCATCAAAGACCACGGGGAAGGTATAACCATTTGTATTTAAGAAATCTGTCACCTTTTCTACAGATAAGTCGCTATTATTGGGATACTCTGGGGTGGATGGGTTAGCAACCCCAAGGACGATCACATCACCCTCATTCTTACCGTTATCCAGATAAAGCTGCTCTATATCCGGCATTTCCTTCTGACAGGGAGGACACCAGGTTGCCCAGAAGTTTAGAAATACCACCTTTCCCTTATAATCAGACAGGGTGTGCTGCACACCATATTGATCTGTCAGGGTAAAGTCAAAGGCCGGAGTTAACTCCTGAGTGCTGGCCTTGGGAGCTGTGGTAGGTTCGGAGGTATTGCTTGCTTCGGAAGAATTACTAACCTCAGGACCAGGAGTCAGTGCAGCATCTTCCGCCGGTATCTCATCGCTGCTATCCTTGCCGCTTCCGGGAACTGTTGTCTGGGGAACAAATCTGTTAAAGTAGGAGGAGATGCCGTTCATCCAACCGGTAAAGGTCATAATACCAATGAGGATTAGGATAACACCACCTGCTTTTACTGTATATTTAATTAAATTCTTATGCTTTTTCAGGAACATGAGAGCTTGGGTTGTGAATAAGCCAAGCAGTAAAAACGGAATAACAAAGCCAAGGGAATAGACCAGTACCAAAAGGTTGCCAATCATTGAGCTGTTGCTGGAGGATGCCAGGATCAGGACCGAGGATAAGGCGGGTCCCACACAGGGAGTCCATGCAAAGCTGAAAGTGAAGCCCATAATATAAGCGATTACAGGATTCATACCACGGTTTCCGGGATCAAAGACAAATTTGCGTTCTTTCTGTAAGAATTTTATTTCAATGAAACCCACCTGTACCAGACCCAGCAGCAATATTATGATACCGCCAATCCGGGTAATGAAGGAGCGGTTTGACTGGAAGAAGCCGCCCAGTGCAGTGATGGATATGCCCAGGAGAAAGAAAGCAGTGGATATTCCCAGAACAAAGAACAGGGTATGAAGAAAAACCTTCTTTCGTTCATAGGTGATACTGCCATCTTCTGACTGCTTCTTTGCATTGCCGGCTAAATAACTGATATAAACAGGGATCAGAGGAACAACACAGGGGGAGAAGAAGGATAAAATGCCTTCGATAAATACGAGTATAAAATTGATATTGCTGGCTGAGATCAGGTTAGCCATATGGGCGGAACTCCTTTCTTCGTCCGGATAGGATACGGATAGCTACTACATATTTATTAGGGTATCAGTTAATACTAATATACTTGTGGCTGGGATTTATGTCAATAAGAGGATCATGTAATAATTAATATAAAATATGTGAAGAATTAAGCTTTATAACTTATAACATTTCCTTCCGTAAATAGCTTCGGAGTTTTTTCACTAAAAACATATAATATTCTTCATAATTATATAAAAATAGTATTATTATAACTGTTCTTAGGTTGACAAAGCATAGGGTTAATGATAGTATTACTTGGAAAGTTAAAAAATTTGAATTATATTATTTTTTACTCATATATAATTCATAGTATGGTTCAGGGAAATGTATGGAGCCATTTTTTAAACAATTAATTGTACGGAAGGATATTAGGAGATGATAGCATGCTAGAAAGGGAATTTGACAAACTCTATTTTAAGTTTCGCAATAATTATTGCAAGAATCTTTTCTCAAAGGTGAATGACGATAAAGATAGCCTGAGTCCGACGGAATCATATTGTGTGGAGGCTATTTTTTTATTGAATCGTCCCACAGTGCACCAGTTTGCTGATTATGTGCATATCTCACAGCCCAATGCTACCTACCGGATCAGCAACCTGATCAAAAAGGGATATGTCAGAAAGGTGCTTTCTGAGGATGATCGCAGGGAATATTTCCTGGAGGTTACGGATAAGTTCTATACAGATTATGGGGCGAATGCTTCCTTTAATACCATGTTGATGAGTAATATCAGGGAAGAATTCTCCCCTGAGGAAATCGCCTTGCTTGAGAGACTAATTAAAAAATTAAATACAGTTATGCCATAAATAGGAGAAGGACGACGATGGGAATAAGAATAATCACAGATTCAACCTCTGATATCAGCCCAGCAGAGGCAAAGCAGTTAGGAATCACGGTAATTCCGCTGAAGGTTATCTTTGGTGAGAAGGAATATCGGGATGGAAAGGAAATCACCATTGAGGGTTTCTATGAGAAGCTTGTAAAGGCGGAGAAATTGCCGACAACCTCACAACCATCGCCGGATGATTTTTTAAGTAGCTTTAAAGAAGCAAAGGAGGCAGGAGACAGCGTTGTAGCAATTCTGGTATCTGCCAAATTAAGCGGAACGGTGCAAAGTGCCACCATAGCAAAAGAGCTTGCCCAATATGAGGAAATACACATTGTCGACAGCCTCAATGTAACCACGGGCTTAAGGCTGTTGGTAAACCAAGCAATCAAGTTTGCAGCGGAAGGAAAGAGTGCAGCACAGATTGCACAACTTCTGAACGAACTGAAGGAGCGTTTGGTACTGTTTGCCGTTGTGGATACCCTGGAATATTTGCATAAGGGAGGACGTCTGTCCAAATCTTCTACCATCATCGGTTCCTTACTTAAGTTCAAGCCGATTATTCAACTGAGAGATGGGGTGATTCAGGTGGCAGGCAAGGAACGCGGTACCAACAAGGCTATTGCTAAGGTCCTTGAGTTAGTTGAGGAATATGGGCTGCCTGACAGCAATTATCCTGTTTGTTATGGCTATACTGCCGAGGACAGTAAGGGCAGGCAGCTAATGGAGAGCGTTAATGCCAGGTTTAAGCTGAGCCAGACCCAGCTGTTTCCTGTGGGCTGTGTTGTAGGAACCCATGCAGGACCGGGTGGTTGTGTAATCACCTACATTAGAAAATAGAACTTTTTCACTAAAATCCCTTTCCCATAATTATGTCAGCAATACTTGACACGATTTAAGCAATATTTGATTTGTCAAAATAGTTTTTTTCCTATACTATTTTAGGTGGGGAGAGTACTAAATAATACGATCAATTATTTTCTTTCATAGAGGTAATTGAGGAAAAGATAAGGGGGACTCAAGGAGCATACAGCTGCTTTTGGGTCACCCTTAT
>JAJUHH010000115.1 GCA_029267975.1 Clostridiales bacterium | reverse complement strand
TTAAGAAATAACGGTCGTGGGATACCACGATTACTGTATTTTCAAAGTTGATTAAGAATTCCTCTAACCAGCGGATTGCTTCCAGATCCAAATGGTTGGTAGGCTCGTCGAGCAGCAGGATGTCCGGATTACCGAACAAAGCCTGTGCAAGCAGCACCTTAACCTTCTGGCCGCCGTTTAATTCACTCATCTTTTTGTAATGAAGGTCGGTCTCAATTCCAAGACCGTTTAACAAAGAAGCGGCATTAGACTCAGCTTCCCAGCCATCCATGGCAGCAAATTCCCCTTCCAGCTCACTGGCACGGATACCGTCCTCTTCGGTAAAGTCCTCCTTGGCATATATGATTTCTTTCTCCTTCATGATATCATAAAGGCGTTTATTACCCATAATAACCGTATCCAGAACTTGATAAGCATCGTACTTGAAATGGTCCTGCTGTAAGAAAGATAATCTCTGTCCCGGAGTGATGATCACTTCACCCTTGCTGGGTTCGATTTGTCCGTTTAATATTTTGAGAAAGGTGGATTTACCGGCACCGTTGGCACCAATTAAACCGTAACAATTGCCCTCGGTAAACTTAATGTTTACATCCTCGAACAAAGCACGCTTTCCTAATCTTAAAGTTACGTTAACTGCTTGAATCATTGAAAACCTCCTGGATACTTCCTATTTTAATGCATCTTATAAATCTGATTACTCTGATTTCACCTGATTTATCACAATATTTCATCATCACATTAATAACATCATTACAGTAATGAATCCATTATAATAAATTCTTCATCCATCAATAGATTATCATAATAATATGATTATCATGTATATTTTAACGTATATTCATGAATTTGCAAGCTAATTTTCACGAGCTTAGGATACTCCGCTGCGGAATCCTTTGCCTGGGATCTTAACAGCACATCTGGTTGATGAGGGAACAGCAGTGATATCCTAAAGAATTTCCATTAAAATCACAAATTTGTCATGTACAGGACAGGGATGTGTTGTATAATAGCAATGAAGTAATACAAGCTAAATATAAATACAATGGAGGGACTATCATGAAAAACATGTTTCGGGACGGACAGGTTATCCTGTTCCAGGGAGACAGCATAACAGATTGCGGAAGGGATCGCGAGGATATTACATCCTTAGGGAAGGGATATCCCAGTGTGGTAGCAAAGCTTTACCAAACTTTATTTCCTGACACATCAGTTACCTTTGTAAACAAGGGCATCAGCGGAAACAGGGTAAAGGATTTATTGGCACGTTATGAGGAGGACTTTAAGGCCATTCAGCCTGATTATCTGTCTATCCTGATCGGAATTAATGATACCTGGAGAAGATACGATAGCAATGATCCTACCAGCACAGAGGAGTTTGAGCAGAACTATCGTGAACTCTTAGGAAGAGTGAAGAAGGATTTACCGGAATGCAAGATTATTATCATCGAGCCCTTTGTGCTGAATTCTCTTCCGGACAGGGCTTCCTGGAGAGAAGACTTAGACCCGAAGATCCAGGTGGTTCGTAAGCTTGCCAAGGAATTTGCAGACTATTATATTCCCTTAGATGGCATCTATGCCAAGAAGGAGGTTGAGGCTTATTCCTGTAAGCAGCTGGCAGAGGACGGTGTTCATCCTACTGCACTGGGACACAGCATCATTGCGGAGGAATATCTGAAAATTTTTCAATAATGAACAATAATGTTTTCAAATAGTTCATGAAACGTTAATATATTCTACATATATAGATTCTATAATAACACTATAGATAAATACACCTATATATGCAGATACCATCTTAACATAGAATTTTTTTCATAAATCTCCTCCCTCCACAAGCCAACTTCCAGTATGTTGGCTTTTCCTCTGTCTATGCAACGATTTATTTGACTTTTATATCCAACTTGGTTAGAATGAATGATATGTAGATATAGATGTTATGCTTTCATATTTTAAGCTTTCATATAATTATTATACTGTAAAATAAGACTGGTAAAGGAGAAGCTTATGAATTCATTTCAGTTAAAATGGATTGCAATTATCACAATGGCAATTGATCATATTGCAGCAGTTTTAGTAGCTCCCGGTTCTACAACTTGGTGGATCATGAGGGGCATCGGTCGATTGGCATTTCCGATCTTTGTGTTTTTACTGGTGCAGGGATTTTTGCATACCCGTAGTGTCAATAAATACCTGCTTCGCCTTGCTGCCTTTGCCTTAATATCTGAAGTACCCTTTGACCTGGCCTTTTATGGGAAGGTGCTGGAGTTTTCCCATCAAAACATTTTCTTTACACTGTTTTTGGGCCTATTAGCGATTTATCTGGTCAATATGACAGAGAAGGCTTTGGCAGAAAATCTTATTTTACAGAGCTTTTTAAGCGGTCTCGCTGTACTTGTGCTCAGCTTCCTGGCTGCCCTGTTACGTACAGATTATGATTACCGTGGTGTTCTTTTGATTGTAGGCTTTTATCTTTTCCGCCGCAATAAGATATTGATGGGGGTTGCTTTAGCATTTGTGGTTGTAATTTTATTTGGCAGTATTGAATCCATTGCGTTATTATCGATTATTCCCATCGCATTTTATAACGGAGAAAAGGGTAAAAGTATGAAGTATTTCTTCTATATCTTTTACCCTGCACATCTGCTCTTGCTGGCAGCTAT
The DNA here is from genome assembly GCA_029267975.1 of Clostridiales bacterium. Taxonomy (GTDB): domain Bacteria; phylum Bacillota; class Clostridia; order Lachnospirales; family Lachnospiraceae; genus Mobilitalea. The sequence goes on along the minus strand of JAJUHH010000115.1, from coordinate 5,559 downwards.
TCATATATTAATCTGATCAGATATCCTGGAAGGTATCCTGTTGTTGGTCTAGATAGGTTACCTCCGTATTATAGTGAGTGTTCTCGCCGGAAGCATAGGTCGGTTCAGGATAATAATATCTTGCATCATAATTCTGAACGCTGCTTGCGGAGGGAAAACGATAATAAGTTTTTTTTGCAGGCTCAAAATACATCAATATCACCTTGCCTTTCTAGCATATAAGCCCTGCTTCATGCACAAACTTAATTTGCTTTACCTAAGAAGAATGAAAATTATCTCTATTCCTATTGTTTGTCATTCGCTTTGTTACTATACTAGGAATATCATTGATAATTTACAAAATTTTCTTTGTTAACATCAACCTTTATTCATATCAACATTGGGAGAGAGACCTATGATTTCGCTGGCAATTCCTGAAGTTAAGACCTTTATGGCTAAGCTTCTGACACAATCCACCTTTGATTTTCTTATCCTTCGGGAGATGGAGCTTTCCACCTTTATCAACTATACCATCAGAGGACAGTTAAATAATGAATTCTATTCTGAGGAGGAAAGGAAGGAGCGCGGGGATCGCAGTTTTGCCCTGTGGAGTGAGGTCCGTGCCGTGGCTTTTTCCATGATTAAGGGAAATAAAACGCCGACCTCCTTTAAGCTAGTGTTTCAATTGCCGGCAGACCGTTGTGAAACCCTTGTGCTCCAGTCAGGGGGCAAGCTTCGCATGGAAGAGATAGGGGGCTTATATCTGAATGTCAGATTTGAAAAAAATGAGCTTCATATTATTACTGGGACTGCCATTAAAACCTTTACCCTGGATAAGACCCTGGAACAGGAATGGGACCAGGAAGTAAAGAAACTGCTGAAGCAGCAGGGAATTGCTTACGAAGAGGAATAAATGATATTGTTAGCACTCTTGCTTAAAGAGTGCTAGTTTTTTCTTGACATTTTTTTAGGTGCGTATTATCATAACATTTGAAGCGATTTATCCGTAAGAATAAATAAGTACTATGTAAAGGAGTTGTTTTTTCATGAGCACAGAGCGCGGAAGTTTATCCATTCATTCCGAGAACCTATTCCCGATTATTAAGAAATGGTTATATTCTGATCACGACATATTTGTCAGAGAGTTAATCTCCAACGGCTGTGACGCTATTACAAAGCTTAAGAAGCTGGAGATCATGGGAGAGGCAAATCTTCCGGAAGACAACCACTACCAGATTACAGTTACGGTAAATCCGGAGGAGAAGACCATCCGTTTTACTGACAACGGTATTGGTATGACTGCAGAGGAAGTAAAAGAATATATCAATCAGATTGCATTCTCAGGAGCGCAAAAGTTTCTTGAAAAATATAAGGACAAGACCAATGAAGACCAGATTATCGGACATTTCGGACTGGGCTTTTATTCAGCCTTCATGGTTGCTGCCCGTGTAACCATTGATACCCTATCCTGGCAGCCCGGAGCACAGGCGGTGCATTGGGAATCCGACGGCGGAACCGAGTATGAGATGAGCGACAGCGATAAGACGGATCGGGGTACCGATATCACACTTTATCTTAACGAGGATAGCTACGAATTCTCCAATGAATACCGTGTGAAGGAAGTCTTAAGGAAATACTGTTCCTTTATGCCGGTAGAGATCTACTTTGTCAATGCCAATGCGAAGGTAAAGGAGAAGAAGGAAGAGGTAATCGATGCTTCTGTAGACGAGGCTGGTAAGGCAGAGGAAGAGAAGAAGAAGGAAAATCAGCCTAAGCCGATTAATGAGCCCCATCCGCTCTGGGCAAAGCATCCCAATGACTGCACCGAAGAAGAGTATAAGAAGTTTTACCGTGAGGTATTCCATGATTATAAGGAGCCACTGTTCTGGATCCATCTGAACATGGACTATCCTTTCAATTTAAAGGGAATTCTGTATTTCCCTAAGATCAATACAGAGTATGATTCTCTGGAGGGTCTCATTAAGCTTTATAGTAATCAGGTATTTATCGCAGATAACATCAAGGAAGTTATTCCGGAATTTCTGATGCTGTTAAAAGGTGTCATTGACTGTCCGGATCTGCCTCTCAATGTATCCAGAAGTGCTCTGCAAAACGACGGTTTTGTGAAGAAGATCTCCGAATACATCTCCAGAAAGGTAGCAGATAAATTAACCGGTATGTATAAGGTTGAGAGAGAAAACTATGAGAAATTCTGGGATGATATCAGTCCCTTCATTAAGTTCGGCTGCTTAAAGGATGATAAGTTCCGTGAGAAGGTAAAGGATGTTATTATCTTTAAGAACCTGGAGGGCAAATACATCACTCTGGCTGAGTATCTGGAAGCTAAGAGAGGCAAGGATGAGGCTGACAAGAAGGACACTTCCGATAAGAAGGATGGCACTAAGGCAGAGGAAGATAAGACCCAGGATTCTGCAGCAGAGGATACAAAGAAGGAGCATGTGCATGATGAGAATTGCAATCATGACCATGACCATGATCATAATCATGATCATGAGGACGAGGATGACTTTGTTGAGGAAGACAAGAAGACCATCGTTTATTATGTAACCGATCTGAAGCAGCAGAGTCAGTACATCAATATGTTTAAGGAAACTGGCACCGATGCCTTCATTCTGACCCATAATATTGACCAGCCCTTCATTAATCAACTGGAATATCAGGACAAGACCATCCGCTTTATGCGCATTGATGCGGATATCAATGAAGCCTTCAAGGATAAGCTTAAGAAGAAGGATGAGAAGATATTAAAGAAGAACACCGAAGCCATGACAAAGCTGTTCCGCAAGGTTCTTGGCAAGGATAAGCTTGAGGTTAAGGTGGAGAAGTTCAAGAATGAAAAGGTATCCGCAGTCATGACCTTATCAGAAGAGAACCGCAGAATGCAGGATATGATGCGTATGTATAACATGTCCGGCATGGATATGGGCGGTTTTGGCGGCGGTGAGACACTGGTGCTTAACGCAAATAATAAACTGGTGCAGTATATACTGACCAATGAGGAAGGCGAACAGACTCCTATGATCTGTGAACAGCTTTATGATCTGGCTTCCTTAAGTCAGAGACCTTTGGAGCCGGAAGCAATGACTAAGTTCATCCAGAGAAGCAATGAGATCATGCTGCTTCTTGCAAAATAAAAGGTTCAAATGTTATAGAAGAAAAGACATGAAAAGCTATAGGACATAAAAAGAAAGGTTCGGTATTCATATGCCGAACCTTTCTTTTGTGTGCATAAAGCTTAGCAAAGCCAAAAGAACACTTGATTGATGGATAGGGTTGGTTGATTTGTAAAATTTATATAAAATAATGCATTACTATTGATAATTTACATGAGTATGTGATATGATATTACATAGTAATTAAAACTACATTATACAACGTCGATACAATCAGAAGTGTCTATGCACACGGTATTAGTAAATATATGGGTGTTGTGTTAGTTATTATATACAATTTTGAATGAATTTATCAGGAGGATAAAAAGATGCCATATAAAATTATTGGGGATAGTTGCACAGATCTCCCGAAGGAATTAAGGGAAGATCCGCATTTTGCACTAGTACCGCTTACTCTGATTGTGGACGGTGTATCCATAACGGATGATGAAACCTTTGATCAGGCAGATTTTTTAAGAAAGGTACATGCAAGTCCCAATTGTCCGAAATCAGCATGCCCATCCCCCGAGGATTATATGAAGCATTTTGATTTTGACGGGGACATCTATGTGGTAACCCTGTCGTCACAATTAAGTGGATCCTATAATAGCGCTGAATTAGCGAAGAAACTTTACCTGGAGGAGCATCCGGATAAGAAGGTTGAGATCATTGATTCCAGATCAGCCTCCATCGGGCAAACCCTCATAGCACTTAAGATTAAGGAATTAGCCGAAGCCGGACATCATTCCTTTGAATCGATCGTAGAAAAGGTCAATGCCTTCCGTGATGGATTGAAGACGAAATTTGTGATTGAAACTCTGGATACCCTGCGCAAGAATGGCCGTCTGTCAAATCTGCAGGCCATCATTTGCAGTGCCCTGAATATCAAACCGGTTATGGGAGCGACCCCGGAGGGAACCATCTGCAAGCTGGATCAGTCCAGGGGTATCGGCAAAGCCTTGCTTTCCATGGTGAAGCTGATTGAGGAGGATGTGGTCCGGCCTCAGGAGAAGATTATCGGCATTGCTCATTGCAACAATTTGGAGCGGGCCATGTTTGTCAAAGATGAGATATTAAAGAGAGTCCCCTTCCGGGATTGCCTGATTGTCAATACGGCAGGAGTTGCTTCCCTGTATGCTAATGAAGGCGGAATTATCACAGCTTATTAGACGGTATGAGTAACCGCAAAATAGAGTCTTACAAGAAGAAAAAATAGCTTTACAATAAGTAAATAAAGTTTAACAACGCAGGTCAAAGCAGTGCCCCATGCACCGCTCATTCCTGCGTTTTGTGTGTAATGGGGTGGGATAAAAGAGCATCCTAGCGCTTTGCGTACTTTTTGCTCATTTTGATACGATACATCATCCCATCTGCTAAATTGAATGTTTTTTCTACTTGACCCAATGAGGTAGGTGTATATGCCCATCCAACTGAGACTTTCAATGACATTAGAGGATAGGTAGAATTATAGTTATCCAATGCTTCCAATAAACGGGAGTATAATTGTAGGGTAAATTCTTTGGATATATTTTCAAGCAATATTATGAATTCATCCCCACCTTTTCTGATAAGGATTGAGTGGTTTCCAAATTCATTTTTCAGAAGGTTAGCAAAATTAATGATAAGTTTATCACCGTAGGCATGGCCCATGGAATCATTAATTGATTTCAGATTATCTAGGTCACACATGATTATACCAAGGGAACAATCGGATACTTCATTTAAACGATTTGCCTGCGTTGTATAATAGTTATTACTGAATAGCCCAGTAAGGTTATCATGATAGCTAAGTTCCTCCAGTTTTTGTTCCAGCTCTTTTCTATCCTGAATGTATCTGCAAAAACCAGAAATAGATATCAATTCGCCCGTATCATCAAAGAAAGGAATAACATTATCTTCAAACCATATGTATTCACCATTACTATTTTTCATTCTAGATTGAAAAGGCTTACTAAAATCAGTAGTCTTATTGATTTTTTTATATTGGACATAAAGGTCATCAGGATGAGATATATCAAAAGGATTCATGGGGTTAGCGTATGCCGTCTCAGGATCTATTCCCAAAGAAGAGAAAACAGCTTTATTTATATATACTAATTTCTTTTCTGGAAGAATGTCATACAGATATACCATATCTTTTGTGTTTTCAATCATTCTGCGGAATCTTCTTTCCCAGAGTTCTATTTCCTTATATTTATTGATGTTGATTAATGACATATTGGTATTTCCGTCCTTGTCAGAGTTTATTAAGGCATCACAATGAATGCTATCTCCGTGCTTGTTAATAAGCGTCAATTCAATATTCTTTGCATTGTTACATTCTATTTCAAGTTTTTCTGTTATATAGTCATTTATATTTGTTCCTATAATCTCAGAGCCTTTATAGCCGAAAAATTCATAACAATTG
>JAJUHH010000114.1 GCA_029267975.1 Clostridiales bacterium | reverse complement strand
GACTGCAGCTTTTTACACAAATAACTAATAGTGTTAAATAATAGTACTATTAAATACCAAGGATGTTAAATAGAAAACATGTTAAATATCAAAGCTGTTAATTACAGAGATTACTAAATGATGAGTTAAGATGATATAGGATACCATCATCTTTACTCCATCACAATTTTGCTTGCTGATAGCGATGTTAGCTAAAGGAGGATATGGTATATGATTAAAATTTTAAAACGGATGAAGGCTGCGGAGTGGCTGCAGGCCATCATCAGCTTAGTGTTTATTGTCTCCCAGGTTTGGCTGGATCTAAAGCTGCCTGATTACATGTCGGAGATTACAAGCTTATCACAAACCCCGGGAAGTGAGCTGTCAGACATCTGGCTGGCCGGAGGCAAAATGCTCCTGTGTGCCTTGGGAAGTCTGGTATCAGCGATTATCGTTGGTTTCTTTGCAGCCCGGATTGCAGCATCCTTTTCACAAAGAATGCGCAGCTTGCTATTCAATAAGGTAGATTCCTTTTCCATGGAAGAAATCAATCGCTTTTCTACGGCAAGCCTGATCACCCGTTCCACCAATGATATAACACAGGTACAGATGTTGATCACCTTAGGCTTACAAATGATGATCAAGGCTCCCATCATGGCAGTGTGGGCAATCACGAAAATAACCGGCAAGGGAGCAGAGTGGTCAATTGCAACGGGGGCTGCAGTAGTAATACTGGTGGTTATGATTGTGTTGATCATGATCTTCGTTATGCCAAAGTTTAAAAAGATGCAAACCTTAACAGATAATTTAAACCGTGTAACAAGAGAAAATCTAACCGGTTTGCGGGTGGTTCGTGCTTATAATGCAGAAGGTTATCAGGAGGAGAAGTTTGAAGCTGCTAACAATGAATTAACAGCTACCCAGCTATTCACCAACCGGAGCATGGCCGTGATGATGCCCATGATGTCTACAGTACTCAGCGGAATCTCCCTGGCAATCTACTGGATCGGAGCCTATTTGATTGATGGAGCCGAGGCGATGGATCGCCTTACGATCTTCTCAGATATGGTGGTATTCTCCTCCTATTCCATACAGGTAATTATGTCCTTTATGATGTTGATCATGATCTTCTTCATATATCCCAGAGCTTCGGTATCCGCAAAGCGTATTAATGAAGTACTGGAAACAAAGCCCACTATCCTGGATGGTCAGGAAAGAGATGGATTGAAGGGAAAGAAAGGGGAAGTCGTATTTCAAAATGTCAGCTTTAAATATCCGGGAGCCTCAGATTATGTGCTGCAGGATATCAGCTTCACTGCCAGGGAAGGAGAAACCGTTGCTTTCATTGGTTCTACCGGCAGCGGAAAGAGTACACTGGTGAATCTGATCCCCAGATTTTATGATGCCACCGAGGGTTCCATTCTGATCGATGGTATTAATGTGATGGATTATGCCCAGGAAGCACTGAATAATAAAATCGGATATGTTCCCCAGAAGGCAGTTATGTTTCGGGGAAGTGTAAGCAGCAATGTGGCATATGGGGATAATGGCAGAGGTAAACCGGGGCATAAGGACATACAAACAGCCGTCAGAATTGCCCAGGGAACTGAGTTTGTTGAAAAGATGGAAGGACAATATGAGGCTGAGATTGCCCAGAGCGGAAGTAATATTTCCGGTGGTCAAAAGCAGCGTCTGGCAATTGCACGCGCAGTTTGCCGCAAGCCTGAAATCTATATTTTTGATGACAGCTTCTCTGCCCTGGACTATAAGACAGATCGAAACCTGCGCTCCATTCTGAAAAAAGAAACTGCAGGAGTGACAAGTCTGATTGTTGCCCAGCGCATCGGTACAGTTATGGATGCTGATCAGATTATTGTATTAGAGGAAGGCAGGATGGTCGGAAAGGGTAGCCATAAGGAACTGCTGAATACCTGTGAGGTTTACAGGGAAATCGCAATGTCACAATTGAGTGAGGAGGAGTTGATATCATGAGTGAGCATAAGGTAAAGCAAAATAGAGCAAGAGGACCCATGGGAGGCGGACCGATGGGGGCGTCGGGAGAGAAACCTAAGAACTTTAAAGAAGTAATGATGAAGCTGTTCAAATACTGCGGAAGCTATCTGATGCCGATTCTCTTTGGACTGATAGCAGCGGCAGCAGGAACCGTTCTTCAAATCATCGGACCGGACAAATTAAAGGGGCTTACCAATGAGATTATGAAGGGACTCCCCTCACTGGTTAACGGAGCACCTGTCATTGGCAGTATTGATATGGATGCTGTGGCGAAGATTGCCTGGACTTTACTGATCCTGTATGCGGCTTCCTTTGTGCTAAACTTTCTTCAGAATTATATTATGGCATCAGTGACCCAGGTTATCTCAAAGAAGATGAGATCTGATATATCTAAGAAGGTGAATCGTCTGCCCTTAAAATATTTTGACACAAGCAGCTACGGTGATGTATTAAGCCGCATTACCAATGATGTGGATACCATTGGGCAGACCTTAAATCAGAGTATAGCCAACTTAATCTCTTCTATCACCATGTTTGTAGGCTCTCTTATCATGATGTTCTATAATAATTGGCTTATGGCCCTGATCGCAGTTGCAGCCAGCATTGTAGGATTTGGACTGATGATGGTCATCATGAAGAACTCACAAAAGTATTTTACTGCACAGCAGGAAGACCTGGGTAAGATCAACGGTCATATTGAGGAAATCTATTCCGGACATAATGTTGTGAAGGTTTATAACGGAAGTAAGGATGCCAAGAGTGTATTTGAGAATATTAACAGCAGCCTGTATATGAGTGCATGGAAATCTCAGTTTTTATCAGGCTTAATGATGCCCCTGATGGGATTTGTCGGTAATCTTGGCTATGTGGCTGTCTGCGTAGCCGGTGCAGCCCTTGCCATGAATGGCAGTATTTCCTTCGGCATCATTGTTGCCTTTATGATGTATATCCGCTTATTCACCCAGCCTCTGTCACAAATTGCCCAGTCTATGAATAATCTTCAGAGAACTGCCGCAGCCGGCGAGCGCGTCTTTGAATTCCTGGAGGAAAAGGAATTGGAGGACGAAAGCGGAAAGATGAAGAATCTGAAGCAGGTAAAGGGTGAGGTAGAATTTAAGAACGTGAAATTCGGATACACTCCTGAAAAGTCTGTCATTCATAACTTCTCTACAAAGGTGAAGGCCGGTCAGAAGATCGCAATCGTCGGTCCCACCGGTGCAGGTAAAACCACCATGGTAAATCTGCTTATGCGCTTCTATGAACTGGATGGCGGTGAAATAAGAATCGATGGAGTTCCGATACACAAGGTACCAAGAGAAAATGTGCATGAGCAATTCAGTATGGTACTGCAGGATACCTGGCTGTTTGAAGGAAGCATTAAGGAGAACATCGTATACAGCAAGCAGGGAGTTACGGATGAGGAAGTAAAAGCAGCCTGCAAGGCTGTGGGCCTCCATCATTTTATTAAGACCCTGCCGGAAGGCTACGATACCCTGCTCAATGATAAGGCAAGCTTATCTGAGGGTCAGAAGCAGCTGATTACCATTGCCAGAGCCATGATACAAAATGCTCCCCTCTTAATCCTGGATGAAGCTACAAGTGCAGTGGATACCCGTACGGAACGTATCGTACAGGCAGCCATGGATCAATTGACCGTGGGAAGAACCTCTTTTGTCATAGCGCACCGCTTATCTACCATTAAGAATGCTGACCTGATCCTGGTTATGAAGGATGGGGATATCATCGAAAGCGGTAACCATCAGGAATTACTGGCTAAGGGAGGCTTCTATTCTGAGCTTTATAACAGTCAGTTTGAGGTAGCTTAGCAGAAGTATAGTTCCATTTCATTTAACACACTGAGATATAACATACTGAGATATAAGACTGAGATATAAGACTGAGATATAAGACACAGAGATATAAGACACTGAGATATAAAAGAAACCGCTGAAGAAATACTTCATGATATCCATGAAAGTGTTTCCTCAGCGGTTTTATTCTTATTTTATTCTTATCCTTTATTTCGTAATAATCCTTAGGTATGGGTTACCCTGATCATCCGTATGGCCATATATTCTCTTCCCGGTAGGGGGATTTTAAATTTACCCTGGAAGTTTCCTATTTTCTCTATGCTCATGTTCCAGGTGTCGATTACCTCAACCTCATAGGTATGACCGTCAGGAAAATGAAACGAATTACATCCATTCTCCCTGAATATAAATGAAAGGAGGAGAGCAGGGGCATCCCATAAGAGGGTTAAAGCATGTTCAATCAGAATCAATTTTTTGACATCTATCTAATCACTATGGATCAACAGGACCAGCATTGGTATAAGATTAATCAGGGTGCGCAAAACATGGCTGATATGCTGGGTGTCAATTATTTCTGGCTGGCTCCGGTAGTAAAAGACACACAGAGACAGATTGAGATCCTGAACCAGGTGGTAGGCCAGGGAGCCGAGGCAGTTATGATCGCCGCCAATGATCCTGTGTTGCTTTCTGGTGCGATTGAGGATGCCAAAGCGCAAGGGGTGAAGATCGTCTATGTGGATTCGCCTGCTTATGAGGAAGCGGTAATCACACTCTCCACGGATAATTATCATGCCGGGGAAGCAGCCGGACGGCAGATGCTGGTGCTGCTGACTGAGATGGGGATTAACGAAGGGATTATCGGAATCATCGGGGTGAATGAGGTGACCGATTCCACCATGCGGCGGGAAGCCGGATTTCGCAATGTGATACAGGAGGACGGGCGCTTTCATGTACTGAATACCATCTATGCCAATGGAAATCCCCTTGCCTCTGAGGAAGCAGCCATTAGCATGTATGAATACAGTACAGATTTGGTCGGCATGTTTGCTACCAATGAAGGTTCCACAGAAGGCCTTGGGAAAGCGATTATGAAGGAAGAGATGAAGGTAATCGGCATTGGTTTTGACCAATCCCCGGCGATTTTGGAACTGATACGTAACGGCTATCTGCAGGCAACAATTGTGCAAAACCCCTTTACAATGGGATATCTTGGCATGGCTCAGGCAGTGGCGGCATTAAGAGGATATGAAACCGGGCCGGAGCATATCGATACCGGCGTTGTGATATTTGTAAAGCGAAGCTAGCAGGCTGCTGGCAGAAAGAATTTAGTTCTTGCGATTGATCAGCATAAGGGTGAGGCTTATGGTATGGGTAAGTTATGAAGGAGAGGATAACAGCATTCATCATGCAGTATATCCCTTCCTTCTCTTTCTTTCGGTAAAACAACAGCCCTATTACATCCTGTTTTTACAGCAGCCTACCGTATCAAGTAAATTTGGACAGGCTGTTTTATATATTTGATAAACAAAGTGTTGATTTTGAAGCCAGACTATAGAATAATAATACTGTGTAAATATGGAAACAGATGTTTTACCTGACTGGCTGATGACTAAAATGGAAACCCCAAAGATCCCATGGAGCTTAATTAAGTAAGCAAGAAAACGACAGAGTATTTGGTAGGAGGAGATTATGGCAGAAGAAAAAGTGAACCGCAAGGTAAAGTATACGAAGATGGTCCTAAAGGAAAGCCTGATTAAGCTTATGAAGCAAAAGACCATATCCAGAATCACCATTACGGAGATCTGCCAGGAGGCAGATATCAACCGGGCAACCTTTTATTCCCATTACACGGACCAGTTTGATTTACTAAAGCAAATTGAGCAGGAGCTTGTGGAGGATATTAAGAAATACCTCACCAACTATTCCCTGCATGAGAGTGACATTCAGTCCCTGCAGATGATGGAGCAGATATTTGAATACATCAAGAAAAACAGCGAGGTTTGCTCTGTATTCATTAACGAGGACGGGGACCGCAAGTTCCTAAATGATATCCTTCAGATTATCCAGCAGCAGTTCATTGATGAATGGACCCGCAGAAAGGTGCCCAAGGAAGTGGCAGTCTATTTGTACGCCTATGCCACCAACGGTTGTATCGGTATTATACAGAAATGGCTGCAGGATGGAATGGTCCGTTCTACCAGAGAGATGGCAGAGATCATCATTCGGCTTACGGATAATGGATTATCTGCTTTTGTATAAAAAACAAATTTTGGATAAATGATGGACAATAAGTCATAATTGAGTAAAATAAGAATATAACAACATTAAGTAAAGAATGGACTTGTAAGGTCAAGGCAGCAGATTGCAGAAAGTGCCTTACAGAAATAAGGGAGGATTATTATGAAAAAGGTTATTGCTATCTTATGTGCATTTGTTGTTTTATTATCCGGGGCAGTGCCGGCACAGGCAGCCAGCAAGGATACCAAGGCGCCCACGGTTACGAAGATCAGTCCCGCCAATCTGGCTACGGATGTTATGATTGAAAGTAATATTGTGATCCGTTTTAGTGAGAAAATCGTTAAGGGAAAGGCTATCTCCAAGATAACTCTGAAGGATGCAAATAATAAATCTGTGGCTTATACCTATGAGATTAAGAACAACCTGCTGATTCTTACCCCCAAGACTAACTTAAAATATAACACCCAGTATACGGTGAAGGTGCCTGCGGATGCAGTAAAGGATAAAGCAGGCAACAGCCTAAAAAAATCAGCAAGCAGTGATTTCCTTACAGAGCTTGATCCCAGTAAAAAGGCGGATGTGGATAGCAGCGGTACCACATACCGGATTGTAATCGAAGCGAATCTGGATCAGGAGCCTACAGCAGAAACCCAAAGTTATTTGGAACAGTATATGAAGCTTATGGGAGTAGATGCAAAGATCATCAGTGTAGAGCCTGTGGAATAGATATTAAGCCTTGACAACTTGAAATGTTTCATTATATGATTAATTGGTTTGAGACATTGAAATACTTGTAATTGAAATTGAACTACTTGTAATTAGACAGAGGAATACTTGCAAGTGTACCTGAATAGATGGAGGATTTATTGTGAGTGATTATACCAAGGAGATTAAGAGAAGGCGGACCTTCGCCATTATATCCCACCCCGATGCGGGAAAAACGACCCTGACAGAAAAGCTTTTATTATATGGCGGTGCCATTAATCTGGCAGGTTCCGTAAAAGGGAAGAAGACCGATCGTCATGCCGTATCTGACTGGATGGAGATTGAGAAGCAGCGTGGTATCTCCGTAACCTCCTCAGTTATGCAATTTAATTATGACGGTTATTGTATTAATATTTTGGATACACCGGGACATCAGGATTTCTCCGAGGACACCTACCGTACCTTAATGGCGGCTGATTCTGCGGTCATGGTAATCGATGCCTCCAAGGGTGTGGAGGCGCAGACCAAAAAGCTCTTTAAGGTGTGCGTCATGAGAGGAATCCCGATTTTCACCTTTATTAATAAGCTGGACCGTGAGTCCAGAAATACCTTCGAACTTTTGGATGAGATTGAGACAGTACTGGGTATTCGCACCTGTCCCATCAATTGGCCCATTGGCTCGGGCAAGAATTTTAAAGGGGTTTATGACAGGAAGACAAAGCATATCAACCGTTTTTATGCGGCACACAACGGCATGAAGGAGGTTGATACCGTTGAGGTGGAGCTTGGTGACCCTAGCCTTGATTCCCTCATTGGCAAGGAGAATCATGATATCCTGGCAGAAGAGATTGAATTAATCGATGGTGCCAGCAGTGAGTTTGATCTGGATCAGGTGCTGCAGGGTAAATTAACTCCGGTATTCTTCGGATCAGCGCTTACCAACTTCGGTGTGGAGGCCTTCCTAAAAAATTACCTGTCCATGACAACCTCACCCCTACCAAGATTATCTTCCCAGGGACCCATTGATCCTATGAGTAATGATTTCTCCGCCTTTGTCTTTAAGATTCAGGCAAATATGAATAAGGCACACCGGGACCGTATTGCATTTATGCGTATTTGTTCCGGCAAGTTTACCGCCGGTATGGAGGTATTCCATGTACAGGGCAATAAAAAGCTTCGCCTGTCTCAGCCGCAGCAATTGATGGCCAGTGAGCGTACCATAATAGAGGAAGCTTATGCGGGGGATATTATCGGGGTGTTCGACCCGGGTATCTTTTCCATCGGTGATACCCTTTGCGCAACTGACTTAAAGTTCACCTATGAGGGAATTCCCACCTTCTCACCGGAGCATTTTGCCAAGGTTAGGCAGGTGGATACGATGAAGAGAAAGCAGTTTTTAAAGGGCATCTCACAGATTGCTCAGGAAGGCGCTATTCAGATCTTCCAGGAGTATAACACCGGTATGGAAGAGATTATCGTAGGAGTGGTTGGT
>JAJUHH010000113.1 GCA_029267975.1 Clostridiales bacterium | reverse complement strand
TACCCTATATTCTTGGCATATCAAGAGGCTATACTCTGACGATTAATTCCTCCCTGGCATTGGCAAATGATTTTCAAGCCACCATTGAATTTGACGAGCAGTCACAGACTCCTTATTTTTCTTATCATGATTACCGTTTTGGATTACCGATTCAATACATTGCCTGGTATGTGGATGCAAGAACGGTTGAGGGATTTTTGAATCTGGTGGTGGATTATGGCTTAGCCGGTATCGGTTTCTGGAACATTAGCTTTTATGATCCCCGAATATGGCTGATAGTTAATTCTCAGTTTGAAATTAAGAAGGTTATTTGACCATCTCAACACACACCGGATAGTGATCGGACAGATATACTCCGTCTTTTTGATCTTCCCAGATTGTAGCAGAAAGCAAGCGATAGCAGTCCTGGGCAAAAATATAATCAATCTTTTCCTCTTCCTTTTGTGTACCGTAATTATGGAAGGTGCTGGTGATTTCGGAGGTCATGTCGATATACTGGGGATAATCATTCATCAGCTTCATCTCCGGTGAATCAGGAAGGGCGTTAAAATCTCCTGTTAAGATGGCAGGCAGCTTGTCTTCCTGTGCATCCTTTTGCATCTTTCTTAAGATTTGACCAAGACCCAGCTTTCTGGCTCCGCTTCCAATGTGATCCAGGTGGGTATTATAAAGACGGAAGATATCCTTCGTTTCTAAATCCTGAAATAATGCCTGAGTGCATATTCTTGGGCAATCACTCTGATCCTCATAGCGGGAGCCAGGGACTGATGGGGTTTCGGAAAGCCAGAACATCTCCAGTCCCATCAAATTGTATCTTAATTTATTATATACTATCGTCATTTGTTCGCCTTCAAGCTTTTCATCTCTTCCGCAGCCGATGACATAATAATCAGTCAGGGTCTCTTTCATCCATGCTGCCACAAAAGGTACAACCTCCTGAAAGCAGATGATATCCGGCTGCTCTGCCTTGATTTTGTTCATGATTAAGGGCTTCCGGTATTCAAAGGAATTAATGCCGTCTTGTGCAAAGGCACTGCGTATGTTGAATGTCACTAGTTTCACTGTCTCTTCCTCCTGCGTATAATAAGATTTCTTCCCTATTTTACACCAAAGGATACACTGACACAATCTAATTCAACATAACTTTCTAACTTACAACAGGCAAAAGCTTCTCTGTCCTAGCTTAACAACAGGCTTGTCCTTTCTCTTCCCTACCATTACAATAAACTTAACAGCTTCTTAGTCCTCTCCTGATAAGAAGCCTTATAATCACTGTCCACATCCTCCACAGGTTTCGCCTATCCCAGGACATGGATATGCATCCTGCTTATTATCATTGTAAACCATATTGGAAATGTTCAAGAAGATCAGGCATCCGCTAAACCTACTTTATCCACTGTATGCTTCCCCTTATGCCTCTTTATCACATGCATTGTGAGGCTGATCATTGGGCCGGTGAGTATAATTGCGGCAATTGTGCCTACACCAAGGATCCCTCCAAGCAGGAGGCCAAGAACAGCCATCACAAGGTCACATAGGATCTTTACTTCTTTGAATGGTCTCTTTAATTTCTCAGAAAGGAATAACACCATGGCATCCACCGGAGCAGCCCCCATATCGGCCGACAGGTATAAGCCCAGACCGCAGCCCAGCAAAATCACTGCCGGCAGGAGCATCATCAGGCGAAGCAGGTAATCCCCTCCGGGAGGAAGGAAGGCAAGGCTGCGAAAATCAATGATTTGTATGGTAAAGCTTCCATCAGCTGCAACAAAACGGCTGAATATGCCGGTAAATAAATTGATAAGGGGTCCCATCCCAAATCCGGCAATTAAGGTTGCCAGCCTGATCTGCTTCCGGTCAAATATGAGTATGAAGATAAAATAAACCATACTATTTAGGAGATTTATGGTGCCATAGTTCATCCCGAATATTCTGTGCTGTCCATCCACAAATACCGAGATGGGGTCCGATCCGATATTCAGGGTATAAAACATGGAAATACCGCAGGCTGCCAGGATTACCCCCAGACAGACCTGTAATAATTTATTGCAGAATTCTTTTATGTTGTAATTTGCTTGTCTTTTCAAATAACATCCTCATTTCTTAAACAGTTCGATGACTGCTGATTGTCACATCTTTCTATCACTTGCTTTTCATAAAATAATTCTATTCAACAATACTAATATTGCTTCTATTTTTAAAGGACATATGTACTTTAACCAAAAGTTTCATGTTAAGACAAATAAGGATGCATAGCAGCAGCGGACAGCGTAAGCTGGGTACGATCATTATCCTTGGGAATACTTGTAATTCATGTGAAACTATTCTAAACTAAGCATAAGGGGATTCTTCTTAATCCTCTGCAGCTTGCACATAATTCCTATCGTAAAGCACAGAAAGTCAAGGTGATGAGTATGTTTAAATTATCCGATTTACTGGACCTGGTCTCAGAGGACAAACGTCAAACGATTTCGAATATATTCGAAAATGCTCCTGCCTATATTATGGAGCGTTCCACCATTAAGACTCTTCAGCCCGGGCAGACCCTGATCACTGCCGACCAGAAGGCAGACAGAGTATTTATTCATCTAAGCGGCAAGCTCTTGGGGGTGGATACCTTTGAGCCGGATATTATCTATAACTTTATAGAATTACAGCCGGTAGATATTATCGGGGAATTTGAAGCTTTCTCCAATAAAACTAATTTTCAGATTAATATCAAGGCAAAAACCAAGGCGGTCCTGCTGGCAATTGCCAGCAAAGACTTTTTAGATTGGATGCAAAGCGATATCAAGGCCTTGAATATCATTACCCGTCTGCTGGCCCTGAAGCTGTCTAATGAGCTGAAAGCAAACAGGGGCTACTTATTTTTAAATTCCTATGACCGTCTCTTACTGTACTTTTATCACCACTGCAATAATCAGCAGCAGGGCGAGGAAGCAATCATCATTCACAAAAAACACAGTGAGCTTGGTGATGAGATAGGCTTTAGCGAAAAAACCGTGAACAGATCTATTCTTAAGCTGGTTGACAAGGGTCTAATCACCTCAGGCCGGAATACGATCAAGATCTCACCCAAGCAATTTGAATTAATAAAGGAAACCTTAAGAGAACGTCAGCTCATATAAAGAAAAGGCTGTTGAATTGCATTTCTCAATTCAAAGCCTCTTGCATATTGTATTGTCATATTTAATACACGACTATGATCAGGCAGCCTTCGATTATTTCAGCACCACTGTGCCATAGCCTTCCAGAAGGCAGCTGCCCTGCCATTCCTCACCGGTGTAAATATTAATTCTCTTTTCTTTCACCTGAAGGGTAACCGCTTCTTTGCTATAGTTTAGTATAAAGTAATAGCTTTGTCCGTCCTTTTCCCTGACTGCCAGTTCACAGCAGGCAGGCAGTTCAAAGATCTCTTGATAAGGATTTTTCACCCCAAGCTTATCTAAGAATTGCTCTGCCACCTCCTTTGTAAAGGTCCCTCCAAAATAATAGGCTGTTCCTTTACCAAAGGAATTGCAAATCAATGCCGGGGTCCCGGCAAAGTAACTGTTGCTATAAACCCCCAGCACCTGGGCATTCCCATCTAAGGGTGCCAACAGATCATGAAAGACAGCAGCCTCCAGCTTGGTGCCTTCCCAGTCCACCCAGACCTTCTCTTCCTCCGGTGCCGCAAAGGTATATTCTATTACATCTGTTCCGGTCAGCTTAGCCGCAAGACCCGGCAGATAGGCCCGGGTACACCTGCCCGTCAGGTCCTTATACCCGGTCCGGCAGCCCATGACAAGAATTCCTCCTTGATCCACATAGGCCTCTAACAGGGCCATCCTCTCCTCTGTCAAAATAACCGCATGTGGATAAAAAAGTACCCGATATTTCATTAAATCCTCCAGGCTGCTGCTATCCTGTAAATAAACATAATCCAATGGGGTGTGGGACAGCTGCGCTGCTGTAAATATCCCCTCCCTGCTGACCTCTTCCACTCTCCTATGCCATCTGTCTAACCTGGCATCCCAAAGATTATCATAATCCTGCAGAACCCCCACCTGGGCAAGATAAGTGCTGCCTGCCAGCTCACTCAACTTCTCCAGTATTTTGGAAAATTCCCTTAATTCCCGCAGGCGCCTGTTCTCCCTGCCGGAATAATCAAGGATGCCGTGCCAGTAAATCTCAGTTCCTACCGTACAGGTCCTCCACCTGAAATAACCCACATAATCCGCACCATGGGCTATGCTTTGCATTGACCATAGGGACATCTGCCCCGGTCTTGGGGTGCAGGCCTCCATTTTGCTATTCCAGCCATTGGCCCCGGTCTGCTGCTCCATAATACCAAAAATGGGAGAAATAGACCGTACCTCGGTAAGATTTTGGCTCCACTTACGATCCCTTAAGCCGCTAAGGCCGCTTCCATCAACAAAATAAGCAAAGTTAGGATAAGAATCATACGTAATAAAATCCAGGCTCTCTTTTGTCATGCTATGATTATCCAGGTTTGAGAAGAGGCCATTGGTGGTAATGAAATCTCCTTCTTTTTTATATTTACGGATAATATCTGCCTGCATTTTTACAAAATTGCGGGCACTATGGGATACAAAGCGTATATAATCCAGTACCTCATGGGGATTGGTAGAATCTCCGATGGTTTTCCGGGGTACATAAATCTCATTCCATGAGGTATAGGTCTGATTCCAGAAAACAGTTCCCCAGGCTTGATTGAGTTCTTCGATGTTATGGTATTTTGCTTTCAGGAATTGACGAAAAGCATAGGTATCGCTTTCTGAATAAAAGACATCTGTCTCACAGTTGATTTCATTATCAATCTGCCAGCCGATAATGGCAGGATGCCCTGCATAATGGCTTGCGATCTTCTCCACAATATTTTTGCAAAAATCCTGGTATTTTGCTGAGTTGTAATTATAATGGCGTCTGGCGCCGTGTCGGTACAGGTTTCCATCCATATCCGCATTGAGTACCTCCGGATATTGATTGGTCAACCAGGCCGGGGGAGTGGCCGTAGGCGTGCCAAAGATTACCTTCATGCCACACCGATGGGCCAGTTCCAGGAACTCATCAAAGAAGGTGAAGGTATACTCCCCTTCTCTGGGTTCAATCTTACTCCAGGCAAATTCAGCAATTCTGATCACCTCAATGCCGCTTGCCAGCATTTGCTTTAAATCTGTTTCCCAATCCTCCCGCTCCCAATGCTCCGGATAATAGCAGGCACCTAGTACAATTTTCTTTCCGTTTAATAGCTCTCTCATAATTACTCCATTCTTGCCTAACGATATTCTTCTGTAACTCTCACTCCATCCAGGCTGCAGGCACGTCCCTCTGTAAATACAGGTTGCTTCTCTATAAAAATATCATCCGTTTCATAGAGGGCACGGATCACAACCTTAAGCTTTGACGGGAAGCCGTAATAGCCAAGGCTAACGGGAATCTCCTGGCCTGTATAGAAATGATCGTTGATTTTCGTATCCTCCACAAAGATCTCCAAATCCTTCCCTGCATAGGAAAGCCAAAGAAGCGTATCCCTTCCCTCCAGGCGGTTTGCCTTCTCCTGATAGGTAAGGGTAATCTCGTAAATTACCTGCTCCTTCTCCTCAGAGATCAGCTGAAGCTCTGCCTTTGCAGGCTGCCCCTGTAAACGTCTTTCATACAGGGTAAAGCGTCCCTCCTGCCCACAGGCAGCAAAGCCCGGCAGTTCCTTGGTCAGCTTTGGATAACATTTGATCACCGTATGATCCGAACCGGTTACCTTTAGCTTCCCTTCCTCTACCCAGACAAAGTTATCATGCAGGATAAGATACTCCTGATCCAGGCTTACCTTCCAGGCATTGAGGGCTTCTTCCCTGGACAAATGAAGGACGTCAGCCCTTTGATCTCCTTCCCACTCAAAGTGGGGATCATAATCTCCGTAGAATACATAGCTTGTTCCGCTCTTGGTATTCAGGCTGCAGAGAGGACTTGCCAGGGCTGAGCGCAGAACTGCCTTACCCAGCTTCATTCTGTATGGGAAGAAGCCATAAGCACCGTCATCAATATCAATGGGCGGAAAGATCACCTTATCCTTACCATACACCCCGACCAGACTAACGTTCTTATGGAAATCCATTTTCCTTCTTCTCTGATAGTTGGTGAAAAACACATAACCATGCTCCTCATCATGCCTGCTGGATAAACGCAGGGTATGCATATCCTCCGGCTTTACCTTATCCGGTGTGATTTCCGCCTTCAGGCTTGCCAGGTCTTCACCGAATTCCGATAAAAAGTAAGCCAAAAGCTTAATTTCCCGGTAGCTGTCAGATATGGTGCCATACTGCCTGATGGGGGCATTGAAATCATAGTTGATCTCCGGCAGATCATTCAGATATCCGGTTGCCTTACTTTCCTGCAGAGTTGACAGCTTTCCCTTCGGATTGCTCCCGCCATGATACATATAATAGCCAAGCAAGGCGACACCAGAACCCAATTTGGTCAGTGACATGGCTCCAATATCCTTACCGCTTGCCACCGGCCTTCTGTGGGCAGTGGGCTGCATTCCCCCACCCAGTTCAGCAGTCAGATAAGGAAACTTTGATTCATCAAAGGTAATCTCTCCCTCTATGTGATGATCGCAGGCAATTAATTTATCATTCCTGATATGGCTGAATACATAGTTGCTGTTTGCTTCTAATTCGCAGGTTCGCTGATCCCAGGGAGCTTCCGGATAACCTCCCATGACCGGCAGCAGATCACCGACACAGGCACCTCCCCAACCGGTTGCTGTATACATAGGAACCTCAAAGCCGATTTCTTTAGCCAAAGCGGTCAGGGTCCTCATATGGGCTTCCCCTGCCTCTCCCTGCAGGCCACCCACATGACCGTATTCATTCTCAATCTGAACTCCGATGATGGGGCCCCCATCCTTATAGAAGAAGCCCTTCACCTGAGCATAAACCTGTTCCCAGTAGCGTCTGACATAGGCCAAATAATTCAGGTCATTGCTGCGAAGCAAGACACCTTCCTTTTCCTTCTTCTGCAGCCAGTCCGGAAAGCCTCCGTTTCTTACCTCTCCATGAACCCAGGGACCAAGTCGCAGAAATACACAGATCCCAACCTTCCTGCACAGCTCTATGTATTGCTTCAGGTTGCGGCATCCTGTAAAATCAAAGATCCCCTCTTCCTCTTCATGATGTATCCAGATAACATATGTAGAAACGATTGTGAGACCACCTGCTTTGATTTTGCGAAGGGATTCTTCCCATAGTGTCTCAAGATATCTGCTGTAATGCATTTCTCCCATTACCGGAAACCAAGGTTTGCCATCCTTGATCAGATAATGGCTGTTGTAGTAATATCCTTTATTCATGTCATAAATCTCCTCATGTATTTTGATTTGTCAATCCGAGCCTTCCACTCATGCCCTGACGGATGGATCAGATCGTTGATTATTACTTGCCAATCATAGTTCCTACCTGTTTGGCCGATACATTCACTGCCGTTACCTCCGGCGAGAAGCTGTTTCAATTGGAGCTGTTATTTTTATTATATCTATATTGTAATTTAAATACAATTCACAATACACCTAATATAGAAAGGGGATAGCTGTGCAATTTATATATTTATTAGTGCTAATAAAAGAGCTGCCGCAAACCGAAAGTTAAGGTTTACAGCAGCTCCTGCTGATCTTTCACAGGAAGGGATAGATGCACAGTCCGATTAACCCTGATCCGATCATCACATAAATAGGATTGAGCTTCCACCTGCGAAGGACAAGAAAGGATAGAATAAAAAGTACCACAGCTATGATATCGATATCTCTGTAGTCAGCAGTTACACCCTTTCCATCCCACAAGGATAAAATAATAAGGTCCAAGCCCGCAGATAGGATAAGTGCAACTACCGCCGGTCTGAGTCCGTTTAAGACCCCTTGGACTGTGGACAAGCCTCTGAATTTGTTATATAAAACAGCTAAGGTTAGTACAATGATACAGGAAGGCATAACACATCCAAGGGTGGCTACGATGGCTCCCACAATTCCTCCGACTCTGATCCCGACAAAGGTTGCAGCATTAATGGCAATGGGCCCGGGTGTCATCTGCGAAATCGTTATCACGTCGGCAAATTCTTTCATGGTCAGCCATCCGTGATTGTCCACCACTTGATTCTGTATAAAGGGCAGGGCCGCATAGCCACCTCCAAAGCTAAATAATCCAACCTGAAAAAAGCTCCAAAACAGCAATAAATATTCCATCTCAGTACCCCCTTTTCTTAAGGGATTTCTTGCGGACCACTGC
>JAJUHH010000112.1 GCA_029267975.1 Clostridiales bacterium | reverse complement strand
TCATCGGGATCAGTAAAACCAAGGGCTCTTTATCGGAATTTGGGATAACCTATTCTCAGGTGGATTTATTACCTGACGGAGAATTTGACTGGGAAGGCATAAAAAAAGCCATTAACCCCAGCACCCGACTGGTAACCATACAGCGTTCCAAGGGTTATGCCAGCCGCCCCACCCTTTCTGTGGAGAAAATCGGAGCCCTAATCCGTTATATTAAAGGAATAAAAGAAAATGTCATCTGCATGGTGGATAATTGCTACGGTGAATTTGTTGATATTATCGAACCCACTCAGGTTGGAGCAGATCTTTGTGTTGGCTCTTTGATCAAGAATCCCGGCGGCGGCCTTGCGCCCATCGGCGGATATATCGTAGGGAAGAAGGAGTATGTGGAAAATGCGGCATACCGTCTGACCGCACCTGGTCTTGGCAAAGAGGTTGGCGCGACCCTGGGCTTAAATGCTTCCTTATTCCAGGGCTTCTTTCTGGCTCCTCAGGTGGTATCCGGCGCTTTGAAGGGTGCTATCTTTGCGGCAAATATTTATGAACGCCTTGGCTATGAGGTATTACCTAACGGCAGTGAAGAGCGCCATGATATCATCCAGGCCCTTACCCTGGGCAGTCCAGAGGCAGTCATTGCCTTTTGCCGTGGTATCCAGGCAGCAGCTCCTGTAGACAGCTATGTAGTACCGGAGCCCTGGGCTATGCCAGGCTATCAGAATGATGTGATCATGGCAGCAGGAGCCTTTGTACAGGGTTCCTCCATTGAGTTGTCTGCAGATGCTCCCATCAAGCCTCCCTATACCGTATATTTTCAGGGTGGACTAACCTGGTATCATGCCAAATTCGGCATCCTGATGTCAGTCCAAAAGCTTTATGAGGATGGACTGATCAAACTGTAACTTGTAGCCGAATGGTCACAAAATCACAAGATAAAGTATACAAATTAAGGAATTTGTGATAGAATATTCTTTAATTAGGAGTGATTCTGCCAAATTAACATATGATTGGAAATGAGACGAATCCGGTCACAGCACACTTGATTTTTACAGAATCATATCCTTATTCCATAGGGGGACAGGTTACCATGGCAAGAACATATAGTAAGAATAATTGGGCTTTATTCCTTCTCATTCTGATCGGTATAGTGGTCGGAAGCTTTCTTGGACATCTATTCAGGGAGGTATCCGCCTTAAGCTGGCTAAATTACGGGATTAATTTTGCCATAGGGGATGCGAACAACAACAATATCGCAACCCTTGATTTGGGCGTTCTTGTCCTTAGCTTCGGCTTCCGCTTGAAGGTTACCATCGCCAGCCTTCTCGGTGTGATTGCATCCATCCTTATATACAAGAAAGTGCTATAAGTTATAAGTTATATTTATTCCTTCTTGCTTCGTCATAAGTGATTTCTTGGAGAGAGAGAGCTTTAGGAGGAGCTAATGAAAGAAGAGTATTTAACCGTCAAAGAACTACCTGTGTCTGAACGTCCTTACGAAAAATGTGAGGCTTACGGAGCCGGCGCTTTGTCTGATGCAGAGCTTTTAGCCGTCATCCTCAGGACAGGCACAAGGAAGCAAAGAGCAATTGATCTGGCAGTGAATATCCTGAACTATTCCACTGCTTATCCCGGCTTGAAGGGCTTGAATTACCTGACCTTTATGGAACTGACCAGGATCAAGGGGATAGGCAGGGTGAAGGCCATCGAGCTTTTATGCCTGACGGAGCTGACCAGACGGATGGCAAAGGAGACCGGTCGCGATAACCTGCGGCTGACAACACCTCAGACTGTCGCAGATTATTATATGCAGGATATGCGGCATCTGACCAGGGAACAGGTCTTACTTATCATGATGGACTCCAAGAATAAGATCCTCAAGGATATGGTAATCTCGGAGGGAACCGTCAATAGCTCCATCATGCCAATCCGGGAAATATTTGTACATGCTGTCAAATACGAGGCAGTCAACATCATCCTGTTACATAATCACCCCAGCGGTGACCCGACACCCAGTACTGAAGATATCAGGGTAACCAAAAGGCTTACCGAAGCCGGTAATTTAATTGGAATCTCGCTTATGGATCATATAATTATTGGCGATAATAGATATATCAGTTTAAAGGAGCAAGGGCTAATCTGATTGAAATTAGGAGGTTTATTATTATGGCTTCAAGAGCATTTGGCATAGATTTTGGAACCAGTACGATTAAAATCTATAAAAAGGGGCAGGGTATCGTACTGGATGAACGTAATGTCATAGCGATATCCAATCGCAAGGACGTTATTGCTGCAGGCAACGATGCCTATGAAATGTATGAAAAGGCACCGGCAAATATTGAAGTCAGCTATCCGGTGAGAAACGGCGTGATTGCTGATGTTGCCAACATGATGTCCCTGCTACGGACCTTTATGCACCGCATCGGAGGAATCAGACATCTGGGCTCGGCAGATTTTATCGTCGCAACCCCCACAGACATAACAGAGGTGGAACGCCGTTCCTTCTATGACCTGATTGCCAGCTCTAACTTAAAAGTAGGAAAGATCAAAATTGTAGAAAAACCCATTGCCGATGCAGTTGGAGCCGGACTTGACGTCATGACTGCAAGAGGGGTTATGATCGTAGATATCGGTGCGGATACCACAGAAGTGTCCATCCTCTCCCTTGGAGGAATTGTACTTAGCAAGCTGATCCCTGTAGGCGGCAACCGCCTGGACGAATCCATCAAGAACATGGTAAAACGTAAATATAACCTCTACATTGGGGACAAGACCTCAGAAAATATCAAGAAAACCCTGGCCTGTGCCTATGGCAATATGGATGCATCCATCAAGGTATACGGCCGTGATGTGGTAACCGGCCTTCCTGCAGAGATGGAAGTAAGCTCCAGGGATGTATATGAAGCCATTGCTGAATATATGTATTCCATTATAGATGCAGTTAAGATTATTTTAGAACGTACCCCACCGGAGATCTCCTCAGATATTATTGACAGTGGTATTTATGTCACCGGTGGTTCTGCTAAGATCTATGCCCTGGATCAGCTTATGAGCAAGGAAACCGATCTTAAGATCAATATCTGCCCTGATTCCTCCAATACGGTTGTGAACGGTTTGGGCAGGATTATAGAAGAGCCCAGGTTGGCATCACTTGCCGATACTTTAAAAGCAAAAACCTTCGTGAACTAGAATTAGCAGAACGATTGATCAATGGAGAGAAACAATGAGACGCAGGACAAAATTAAATATTAATCCAAAGCATGTTCTCATCGCCCTAGTTATTTTCTGTATCGGCTTAATTATTTTTTCCTTCCGGTATGGCGAAAAGCTTTCACCGGTGAAGAACGCCGTTGGTATCGTCGTAACCCCCATGCAGACGGGGATCAATTACGTCGGAAGCTTATTGGCGGATTGGACGGATAACTTTAGAAGCATCAGTGAGCTGCTGGAGGAAAATGAACGCTTAAAGGAACAGGTTGATGTCCTTTCCTACCAGAACAAGCTGCTTTTGCAGGATAAATACGAGCTGGATGGCCTTAGGGAGCTGTATGAACTGGATCAAAAATATCTGGATTATCCCAAGGTGGCAGCCAGAGTCATCAGTAAGGACCCTAATAACTGGTATAATGTATTTCAGATTGACAAGGGCTCCAGAGACGGTATCAAGGTGAATATGAATGTACTGGCCGGAAGTGGTCTGGCCGGAATTATCACTGAAGTACATTACAACTATTCCGTGGTACGTTCCATTATTGACGATAACAGCAGTGTCAGCGGCATGTTTTTAAAGACCTCCGATACCTGTATGGTAAAGGGTGATCTGCAGTTAATGGATGATAATAAGATCCGGGTAGAGATGATCAGTAAGGATGCCGCCATTAACGATGGGGATGAAATCGTAACCTCCCATATCAGTCCTAACTTCCTGCAGGGTATCCTGATTGGTTATGTCAGTGATGTAACCCTGGATGCAAGCACCATGACAAAGTCAGCATATCTGACTCCTGTGGTTGATTTTAAACGTCTGGAGGAGGTTCTGATCATAACAGAACTAAAAGAGCCGCTGATCGATTAAGATAGAAAAGGTAAAGTAGGTATCCCAGTGAAAAGGTTTATTGTTTATACACTTGAAATTATCATATTGTTCGTCATACAAAGCGCAACCTTTCATTACTTTAGGCTGGCAGACGTTATGCCCAATCTTTTACTCATTCTGGTGGTATCCACTGCACATATGCGGGG
Organism: Clostridiales bacterium; assembly: GCA_029267975.1. Taxonomy (GTDB): domain Bacteria; phylum Bacillota; class Clostridia; order Lachnospirales; family Lachnospiraceae; genus Mobilitalea. The sequence goes on along the minus strand of JAJUHH010000112.1, from coordinate 4,081 downwards.
AAGGATGACCGGTATGATCATGGGCTTTGTCACTGGTATACTGGTTGACTTAATGTTTGCATCCTATATCATCGGTTTGTATGCCCTCTTATTTCTGGTAATCGGTTATCTGGCCGGCTTTACCAATAAGGTTTATTCAAACGATGATTATACCCTTCCGATCATTCTCATCGGGATAGGAGACCTGGTTTATGGATTTTTCTATTATATTTTCGAATTCTTATTAAGAGGCCGCTTGAATTTCCTCTTTTACTTCAGAAGATTGATCATACCGGAGGTTATATATACGATTGCCGTCTCCGTGCTTTTGTACAAGCTGTTACATATGATAAATAACCGTTTGGAACGCAAGACAGAGGAGGAGGTTCAAAATTGATAGATATCTTACTGGATTATTTAAAGAGACTCCTAAAATCAAGACTATTTCCCATCACAATTATTTATGTTGTGATGTTTGCTGTCATCGTAAATAAGTTATTTATTCTGCAGATTGTCGAGGGTCAGACAATTGCGGAAGTAAATGAAATGCGCTATGTAAAGACGCGTGATATCAAAGCAACCCGCGGCAATATCTATGACCGTAAGGGCAAGCTTCTGGCCTCCAATGTTCTGTCTTATTCTATTGTGATGGAGGACAGCAACAAAATAACCTCCAATGCCCAGAGAAACGCCATCATTCATAAGTTAGTACAGATCATCGAGAAAAACGGCGATACTCTGGACACTGAATTTTATATCAGACTGAACGATAACGGTGAGTTAGAATTCACTGTAAGCGGGACTGCTCTGGATCGTTTTAAGAAAAATGCTTATACCTATGCCTTGGTGGATGGAAAGCTGACCCAGGAGCAAAAGGAAGCCAGTGCCAAGGATGTTTATGAATTTTTAAAGAACGGAACGAAGATTACTCCCATGTTTGGCATCTCCGATAAATACAGCATGGAGGAAGTCTTAAAGATCATGTCTGTTCGCTATGCCTTACTACTTAACTATCCCAAGTATGCTCAGATTACCATTGCATCCGGTGTCAGTGACGAAACGGTTGCCGCAGTGGAAGAATACGGTGCAGAGCTTCTGGGGGTTGAGGTTCAGCAGCAAACCCATCGAGTTTACGAGGATAGTCTGTATTTTGCCCATATTATCGGCTATACCGGTTTGATCGGCTCCGAGGAACTGGAACGCTTAAATGCAGACAGCTCCAATCCGGATTACTACGATGCAACGGATATGGTTGGTAAGCTTGGCTTTGAGAAGAAATTTGAGAAGGAGCTGGGTGGAACCAAGGGTACGGAGACCGTGAGCACCAACGCCGCCGGTAAGGTGGTAGATGTGATAAGCAAGACGGATCCGGTTGCCGGCAGTGATATCTACCTTACTATCGACAGTGACCTGCAGCGCAATTCCTATCATCTTCTGGAGAAGGAGATAGCAGCCATTCTGCTTTCCAAGATCGTTCCTACCATGAATTATGGCAGCAAGGGAACAAGTGCCGCTGACATTACCATACCGATCTATGAAGTGTATTATGCTCTGATCAACAACAATATCATTAATATCAAAACCTTAAATGATAAGGATGCCAGCACTTTAGAGAAGGATACCTATCAGCTTTATCTTACAACCCTGGAGAATGTCTTCTCAAGTCTGGATACCTACCTGGATATCAATAATACAGTCACCAATAATAATACCGGAGATACTGAGGATTATCTTGACCGTTTTTACTCTGTTATGTCCAGCCAGCTGTTTATTAGCAGCAAGTCCTCAGATTCTAGTACTACTGTTTTATCAAGCAGTAAGATTGATTCTGATCCCATGATGATCGACTATAAGAATGATAAGGTCAGCCTGAGCAAGCTGATTCAATATGCCCTTGCCAATAACTGGATTGACCTTTCCAAGCTTGGCGTGGGAGAGGAGTATTACAGCGCTGAGGAATTATATCAGAAGTTAGTGGATCATATCAAAAACATCCTGAAAACAGATGACATATTCAATAAATTAATTTACCGTTCTTTGGTATTTTCGTACAAATTATCAGGAACAGAAATTTGTCTTTTATTATTCGACCAAGGTGTGTTAGAATATAATGAAGATGAATTTAATAAGTTAAAAAATGGATATCTCTCTTCTTATGATTTTATCATTGATAAGATCAAAAAATTAGAGATTACTCCTGCAATGCTGGCACTACAGCCTTGCAGCGGTTCTTTGGTAATTACGGATGTAAAGTCCGGTGATGTCCTTGCCATGGTTACTTATCCGGGCTATGATAACAATAAATTTGCGGGTAAGGTAGATTATAATTACTTTATGCAATTGCAGAATGATAAGTCTTTACCGCTGAACAATCGTCCTGTTTCAGAGAAAACAGCACCCGGTTCCACCTTTAAGATGGTAACCGCTTTTGCAGCTCTGGAAGAGGGCGTGGTAGGTCCCAATGAAACCATACGGGATTTGGGTATCTTTGAGAAGATCAATCCTCCTGCAAAGTGTCATATATATCCAGGGTCTCATGGCTCCGTAGATATTGCAGATGCCTTAAAGGTATCCTGTAACTATTTCTTCTATGAGATGGGCTACCGCTTAAGCTTTGACGGTGGTAAATTCAATGAACAGCTGGGATTATCCAAGCTCGCCAAATATGCAAAGCTCTTTGGACTCGACCAGCCTTCCGGTATTGAGCTGAGCGAAGCTGAATCCAATGTTTCGGATAAGGACTCTGTTCGTTCTTCCATCGGACAAGGAACCAATGTATATACACCGATGCAATTATCCAGATATATCACCACCCTGGCCAGCCGGGGAATCTGCTATAACCTAACCTTACTTGATCGTATTGTATCCAAGGATGGGACAGTTACCGAGAATAGTGCAGAAATCGACCACGAGTTAACCGGTGTCAAGGATTCTACCTGGAACAGCGTGTATAATGGTATGTATAAGGTAGTCAATGAAAGCGGCGGCTCTGTATATAATCTATTTCACAATTTCGGAGTTACCGTAGCAGGTAAAACAGGTACCTCACAGATCAGCAAGGTAAGCCCAAATAATGCCTTATTCCTTTCCTTTGCTCCCTATGAGGATCCAGAGATTGCCGTCACTGCAGTAATTCCCAATGGATATACCTCCAGTAATGCCGCAGAACTTAGTAAAAACGTCTATAAGCTTTATTACAATCTTGATGACACTGATGAGTTGTTAAGCAGTGATGTTAGTCTTCCTTCCAATGGAAGCAGTACCGGAGTGACAGAATAGCACTTGTTGCCAAAGAAAAGACTTGAGTTTACCCCGTGAAAATATACTATTGACTAAGGCCGGAAAATGTCCGGGAAGGAGAATGCAATGAATAATTCTGTAATCATTAAGGGAAATAAATACGGTATTATTGTAGTTTTAAGTCCCGAATTAACCTTTGATGAATTAAAGCAGGTGGTTGCTGAAAAGTTCAGAGAATCCAGTAAATTTTTCGAGAATGCCAAAATGGCAATAACCTTTGAAGGCCGATATCTGAGCAATGAGGAGCAACGTGAGCTTCTTGATGTCATTGGTGAAAATACCGATATGCAAATTGTTTGTGTCATAGACACGGATGCAGAAAGGGAAGAGATATTCAAAAAAACTGTAGAGCAAAAGCTCATGGAATTGTCCAATAATACCGGACAGTTCTATAAGGGAATTCTTCGTTCCGGTGCATCCCTGGAATTTGAGACCAGTGTTATCATCATCGGTGATGTCAATCATGGTGCCAGAGTAGTCTCCAAGGGAAATATCATTGTTCTGGGTTCCTTAAAGGGACATGCTTTTGCAGGAGCTACCGGTAATACCAATTCCTTTGTGGTAGCTCTGGATATGAATCCGACCCAGATCAGAATTGCAGATGTCATAGCAAGAGCTCCTGATAAGCCTGTAAAGCAGGAAGTAAAGGAAGCAAAGATTGCTTTCCTGGAGGACGGGAACATCTATATCGAACCATTGAACAAGAGTATCTTGCAGGATATCAGTTTGTAATTATCATTGCTTCAAATAATTCAATAGGACGAATATCCTAAGGAATTATTATGAATAATAATGTTAAAGC
>JAJUHH010000111.1 GCA_029267975.1 Clostridiales bacterium | reverse complement strand
CTGCGGCTGCGGACATGATCACGAGTATGAGCATGATTCAATCACATTATCTTTAGATGACGGTACAGAGTTGAATTGCATCGTATTAGATATCTTCTCTGTAGGTGACAAGGATTATATTGCATTACAACCTGAGGAAGGTGAAGAAGAAGAGGATAACGTATTCCTGTATCGTTACATTCAGGAAGGCGATGGAGATCCCCAGCTTCTTAACATCGATGATGATGATGAGTTTGAAGCTGTAGCTGATGCATTCGAGGAATTGCTGGATGCGCAGGAATATGAAGAGATGTTTGATGATGATGACGAATTTGATGATTTCGAGGATTCTGAGGACGAGGAATAATATACTGTTATGACCCAGACGGCTTGCTTTCAGAGGCAGGTGTTCGGGTTAACTTTGACAAGAGGCTGATGTAAAGTTACGGTTTACATCAGCCTCTTGTTATATTGCTCTGTTATGGGTCGTTTCTATTTCATTTGATTTGTTAATAAGCTAAGTTTGACATTCCGCCTGCTTCAATATTACGCTTGAGGAAGTTTTATGCCTGCAAGATCTCGTCAATAAAGCGTGACCTGCTGGCCGTTTTATTATAACGTTCCTTTGCACTATAGATATAGAGCTGGCTCTTGGCCCGAGTCATGGCCACATAGAACAACCGACGTTCTTCCTCAAGATCCGCTGGAAGCACAGCTTTCTTGTGGGGGGTGATTCCTTCATTAGCATCCACGATAAATACTACTTCAAATTCCAGCCCCTTGGAACTGTGCATGGTAGCAATCTCTATGCTGTCTCTTTGGCTGCTGCGGCTCTCCGTTGTCTGACGCTTAAGCTCCTCCTTATATTCTTCCATATGAGCAAACCACTGCTCAAAGGTCTTAAAGCCTCTGGCGCTCTCCTGGAGCTCATCCAAAAGCTCCAGCAGCTCCTCTTCCTTCATTTTACGATACTGCGCATATTCCTTCAGATAATCCTCATAACCAATGCCCCTGCGAATATAATTCACTGCTGCATAAGGAGTCATGGATGCAATTGCTCCAAGATCATATTCGAACTGCTCCAGGCGTTCTAACATCCAGTTCTTATCCTCATAATAAGCCTTCACATCCTCAAAATCCACCTCAGCACGATCAAAGCACTCCCGGTTAACATAGCGTTTTGGACGATTGATGATCTGCAGGTACAGACTGCGATCTGTCCTACCCATGGCAATTTGAATATATGCCTTTACATCATTCACAATCCAGTGGTCAAAGAGATTAGGCAGATTATCCTTCATACGAAAGGGTATATTATATTCCATTAATTTGTGCAGCATGGAACCGGATCCCATACTGGTCCGAACCAGTATCGCAATTTGGGATAGTGGGATACCACTGTGATTCAGGCGCAATATTTCCTGCGCCAGGCTTTGATTCTGCTGCACATGTGTATCAAACTGTGTTATGACAGGAGCCTTTCCGGACTTCTTTACTGCGGACAGGCATTTGGAAAAGCGATGTTCATTATGGACGATTAAGCGGCCTGCTGCCTGCAGTACCTCCGGGGTACATCGATAATTCTTATCCAGATTGATCTTCTTACATTGGGGATAATCTTCTGGAAAGTTCAGCATGATCTCCGGCTTCGCACCGCGAAAACGATAAATAGACTGATCGTCGTCTCCGACAATGAAGAGATTATCCTCCGGCTTTGCAAGCATTCTGACAATCTCATACTGAACCATATTAATATCCTGAAACTCGTCTACCAGTATATAGCGAAACTTCTTCTGCCAAATACGAAGAATATCCTCACGGCTTTGAAGCAGCTGGTAGCATAGCAAAAGCATATCATCAAAATCAATCAGCCTGGATCGCTCCAACCTACGATTATATTCCTTAAATACGGTTCGAAAAACCTCATCCGAGCAATTGATGGAATAATAATTCTCTAAGTTCATCCGGCTTCCCTTGACCAGGCTGATCTCAGAAAGCAGATCAGAGATGAATTCCTTCTCGTCCTCATATTCCAACCCATGCTTGTGGATGATATCTTTCATATATTGATAGCGCGCTTCTTCTGTAATAATGTTCTCGGCAGTAAAACCATAAGCGTGTCGTAAAATCGTAAAGAAAACCGCATGGAAGGTGCCAAAATTGACACCTGTCCGTCCGGTTTTCCTTAAGGCAAGAAAGCGCTCTTTCATCTCGTTTGCAGCAGCTTTTGTAAAGGTGATCACCAGTATTTGCTCTTCCGGCACCTTTTCCTGCTCTATTAAATTTCTGGTCCGCTCCGTAATGACTAAGGTCTTACCGGAGCCCGGACCTGCAAGAACCAGCATGGGACCCTCTTTATGCAGTACCGCCTGCTCTTGTGCATCATTCATATTCATATTGTTACCTATGCCTGCTGGCTCAATTTCTCGATTGCAATCTTTATTCTACGGATACTTTCGTCCTTTCCAAGGATACTCATTATCTCATAAGCACCTCCGGGAGTTGACTGCTTACCGGATACTGCAGTTCTTACCGGCCATAAGCCCTGTCCGTTCTTAATCCCCTTCTCCGTAATATAGTTCATGATCACTGTCTCGATTGCAGCCTCGCTATAATCAGACAGCTCCTCAAACCTGGGAAGCAGCTCCTTTAGTACGGTTAAGGAACTCTGGCTATCTGTTTTCATTTTCTTGTGGGTGAACATCTCAATATCATACTCAGGCAGTTCCTCAAAGAAATCAATCATGCCCTTGATATCCACCAGGGTTTCAATTCTTGTCTTAACCAGGGCTGCTATCTTACGGGTGTCCAGATCCTTCTTAATGACCTCTTTAATATAAGGAAGTGCCAGATTATAGAACTTCTCAAACTCCATGTTCTTTAAATATTCACCGTTCATCCAGCGAAGCTTCACAATATCAAATACTGCAGGAGCCTTATTGATATGGGTGTAATCGAACTCCTTAATCAACTCCTCCAGGGACATAATCTCTGTATTATTACTGGAGCTCCAGCCAAGCAGGGCAACAAAATTAATAATTGCCTCTGATACAAAGCCTTGCTCGATCAGATCCTCGTAGGAGGAATGTCCGCTTCGTTTGCTCAGCTTTTTATGCTCTTCATTGGTAATGAGAGGAAGATGCACATAGATTGGCTCCTCCCAACCAAAGTCCTGATACAGTCTGGTATATTTGGGTGTTGAGGACAGATACTCGTTTCCACGAACCACGTGGGTGATCTTCATCAAATGATCATCTACCACGTTGGCAAAGTTATAAGTGGGGAAACCATCGGATTTGATCAGTATCATATCATCTAACTCTTCATTATCAACCGTAATATCACCAAAAATCGCATCATGGAAGGTTGTAGATCCCTCCGTAGGATTATTCTGGCGAATAACATAGGGAACTCCTGCTGCGAGATTCCTCTCTATCTCCTCCTTAGACAGGTGGAGACAATGCTTATCATATTTGGTGATCTCCTTAACTTCCTCGTCATCCTCCTCGGCTCCACTGCCGACAGCTGTCTTCAGACTTGCCAATCGCTCCTTGGTACAGAAGCAATAGTATGCCGCTCCCTTCTCTACCAGCTGTTTTGCATATTCCAGATAGATACCGCTGGCCTGTCGCTCGCTCTGTACATAGGGACCATAGCCCCCATCCTTATCCGGACCTTCATCATGGATCAATCCGGTCCCTTGAATCGTACGATAAATAATATCTACCGCTCCCTCCACGAGACGCTCCTGATCGGTATCTTCTATACGGAGGATGAAGGTTCCTCCCTCATGCTTTGCAATCAAATACTCATATAAAGCTGTTCTTAAATTTCCTACATGCATTCTTCCGGTAGGACTCGGTGCAAATCTGGTTCTTACTGTACTCATTGTCATCGACCTCTCATCTATTCTTTGATTTCATCATTTCTACATAATATTAACTTCTGTATAGCACTAATTTTGGGATAGGACTAATTTAATCCATAATCCTGCATCATCATCTGATACATCTCCTGAAATAAGGGAGTACTCATAATATAAAGCATATATGCAATAAATAATACAAATAATATCGCCATAGCAATCAGGGTAACTCTTGCCCAGTTTCGTTTAGTGACAGGAGTATTATAGCTGAACGCCCAGATAAATAGCATTATTATGTTCACAAAGGGTACGATCAGCAGTAAATAGCTGCCTAACCATTCTAAAAAAGTAATAGGCTTCTCCGTTGTACTTGTATTTTGCTGCATCGGCCTGGCAAAAGCCCCCATGGGATTGTTCCCAGGTCCCGGCATCCAGCCTGTATTATTAATCGGCTGTCCAAATACGGAACCTGCTTCCCTTTGTGCCTGTTCTCGAAAGGACGCGCCGCAATATTCACAAAAGTTAGCTGTTTCATTCTGTGTATGTCTGCCACATGTATTACATACCATAGCTTGCACCTCTTTATCTTATTTTAGCCGATAATGACATTATTCTGAGGATGAATATATCCTCTTCCTGTCATGTTCCGCTTAATATCATAATCTTGATTATAACATAACCTTTTTAAAAATCAAATAAAAGCAGAAAGAATATAAAACAGGTGCCGACTTGAATAAATTCTTTCAGCACCTGTTATTAATTAAATCTACATATAGGAAGCTTAGCCTTCTGTCTTCATGGCTTCAATTGCACTGATCTTAGTAGCCCTCCGTGCCGGGAAATATCCTGACAGGAGACCTACTGCCACAGAAATAAGCAGTGCTGCGAAGGGTAGATAGAAGGGGATGATGGAAAATTTCGTATTTGTCATATCATACATATAATTTCCTGACATAAGTGCACTGAAGATAGGCCCACCAAATTTATTAATAATCCAGGAGGCGATAAATCCTAAGATCACTCCAATGACTCCTCCCAGTAAGCCGATAATCGTAGCTTCAAATAAAAACAGCTTACGAATGTCAGTGATGATACAGCCAAGTACCTTCATGATACCAATTTCCTTGGTTCGTTCATATATGGACATAACCATGGTGTTGGCAATACTGATGGCAGATACCACCATGGCCACCAAACCAAGGGCGCCTAACACCATCTGAAGTGTTCTGGAGGTCTCCTGAAGGGGCTTAAGATATTGCATCTGACTATAGGACTGGAAGCCAAGCTCCTTGATTTTATCCTGAACCTCAAGCACATTGTCAATATTATCCACGTTCAGCTTGATCATATTATATTCCTGAATGGATTTTATGGCTCTTTTCCTATCCTCCAGAGATAAGGTACTGCAGTATTTGCGGTAAATATCCTTCAGATAATCAATATCCATATATACGTTATAGTCCATTTCGCCTTTGGTCTCTTCCATCTTAGTGATGTTCTGCAAAGGCAGGCGGAATTGCTTTTTCTTTGGGTCTATGCCATAATCATTAAACTGCAGATCTATCTTATCCTTTAAAAGATCAACCGTAATGGTCTTATATCCTCTGCTGGACGGATCATAAAATTCATAGGGCATATAATAGCCAAAGATAATCTGAGTATTATCCTCCTCTGAGGGATAAGTACCATATTGCGTTGTCGGGAAATCAAAGGCCTCAAAGGTTTCCCTTTTCATAGCAATGATATTAGCCCAGCCATAATATTTGCCGCTTATCAGAGTCACATATTTTTGAATAACAGGAGAAACCGCTCTGACATGCTTGATCTGTTTGATTTGATTCACCAGACTATCATTCAGAACCTGTTGCTTGCTATCCACCCAATTACCATCCTCGTCATAGATATCCCCGTAGGTATTGATCGTGATCGTTGTCAGACTGCCCTGCTGCATGATCGTGGTCTCAAAGTTATTCTCCATGCCATAACCGATGGATCTCATGATAATAATGGACAAGGAGCCAATCACTACACCCAATACGGTCAGAATAGTTCTGGCTTTTCTCCTGGAGAGACTTTTTAAGCCCATGATAAACAGATCACTAATCTTCATACAAATCAATTCCTTTTTTAATTTTCAACTTCGCCAACAATACACCGACCACAATGCTAACCGCCAGAACTACTGTGGATATTCCAATTACAAAAGGCCAGGAGGATAACAAAGGATCCTTTACTCCTGAATCTATCGGGACATCCATTCCTCCCTCAGGAATTGATATATCTCTGCCGCCACTGGCCACCATAACATCCGCTTTCGCAACTAATAGCTCACCGGTTGCTGCGGTTAAAGTTAATATCTCCATAAAAACGATCCTCCCTATTTCTGTCTATCTATTCTTCCATTTCCTTCTTACGAAGCTTTGCTTTATAAATGCTGATAATTACCTTTCTGGTCACCGGAATGAATACTGCAGCCACTGCAAGCTGGATAATCACAAACAACCATACCGGAAGAATTGGTGTCTTGGCAACGGGCATCGGATTAAATACATCAGTTGAACCATCGCCGCCCATACCCGGATCAAAAACTGTCGCAGAGGTTACTTCTGCTTTAAATTCCTTAGTAAACTCCACCTTATCACCGTTACTATCCTCAAAGGATACTCTGAGCACACCTTGGGCAGTCCCTTCAACATTAGGTATAACATCGAATTCCTCATAGGTTGAGCTTCCTTCCGCAAGATTTCCTAAGAAGCGCATTTCTCCGTCCGCTTTGGTGAAATCACCCTCAACCGATACAATTACGTTGTTCAAAGGTGCCCTACCCATATTGTAGAATTCAAAAGCAAGGGTTGCTGTTCCTCCCACAACCACAGGGCCATTATAGGAATATACATTAATATTATCAACTACAGGTCTTGCATTTTCAACTGCCTGCAAATTCAAATCGAAAACCTTGGATTCTCCAACTGCTCCGGTCTCCGGATTAGGCTCTATACCATCATATTCGTACTCAACCGTTAATTTTAGTGGATAAGCCTTTGTAGTAGCATCAGACTTCACCTTCATTTCAACTGTCTGCTGAGCTGACTCTCCTGCTGCGATCTTATCAATAAAGAAGCTGTTGCTTCCCTGGGTTACGCTAAATACATTATCCGCCTGAGATATGGTAACCGTAATGTTTTTCGCTGCTATGGAGGAGTGTGTGTTATAGAGATCAAAAGTAAAATTAAAGGTTGACCCTGCTCTTAATTCCTCGGGGTCCACAGTATATTTACTGATAATTAATTTGGGTTTGCTTTTGCTACCCAGGTCATTCTCTACATTTTTAATAGGAAGAATAACAGGATCCGCTGCACTACTTCCTGCATAGGTAATGCTAACAGATAAATTATTGAGTCCTTCCTTGATGCTGTCTGACACGGTTAAGGGCAGATTAATTCTTCTGGATTTGCCAGCCGGTATCTTATCAATATACAGGTAAGGGTCTGCACTCGCCGGAATAAAGGTGGAGCCATCCAGTCCCTGAAGTGCAATTTTGATATCTGCTATATCTGATTTGCTGCTGTTCATAAGGTCAAAGGATACCTGCATGTTCTCACCGGCCTGAGGCTTCTCAGGTGTCTGGCTTACATTCATTACCTTTAATACCTCTCCGGAGGAAGAACCACCGATCACCTCAGGATAGATTGCAATTTTTGCTTCATATTTATTTCCATAGCTATCTTCATAACCGATAACCAGCGTAAGCTTTTTGGTACCACTGGTAGCCTGGCTTGAGACTTTAAGGGGAAGCTTTGCTTCAATGGTACTGTCTTCCTTTACTCCTCCAACATACAGACTTTCCGTATAATAATTCTTTAAGAATCCATCCGATCCTGTGGACTCCTCATCAACTTTTATTGTGATATTGTTCGCTTTACTTGCACCATAGTTACGGATGACAGCTTTCACTGTAACTGCTGCACCAGGCTTGATGTCCCCATCATAGGTAACACCGTCAATTAAAAGCTCCGGTGCCTGATCATTCTTTCTGACATCTGCATACAGCTGAACTGAATCGCTGCCCTTATTGCCGTCAGCATCCTTGTATTCAATATTTACAGTTATCGTCTTAAGACCTTCCGTAGCTGTAGATAAAACCTCTACCGGAAGGTTAACATATTTCTTAGCCCCAGGAGCTATATCGCCGGCCTTAATCTTCAGGGTTTCATACTTGGGCGACAGTTTTGAATCACCAAAATCAATGCTGTAATATGTATTATAGGCAGTCATTTCACCATCATTTTGTAAATGGAAAATAATATTGGTCTCCCCGCCGATAATGGCATTCTTGATGGAGGCATCGGTGATGGATATCTGAGGCGGTGCCAGTTCAGTTATCACTTGCAACTTTATATCAGGCTTTATTGTCAAAGAATAAGAAGCACCATCAAAATCAATTCCGGACACCTCAATTGTGATAGGGTAAGAGCCCATCTGAGCGG
>JAJUHH010000110.1 GCA_029267975.1 Clostridiales bacterium | reverse complement strand
CAGGTCCTTAATGGCTGCAATACCGTGCTTCTTTACAAGGGTATCTGCTAACTTATGAAGCGTTTTCTCACTCAGAAAGGGATATAAGCCGCTGCAATTAGAGATCACATCCATCTCCATTGCCTTGGTAACCAGAAAGTCCAATGTTTCCTCCTCCAGAAATGGAGCCAGGCCTACAATCTGGTTGATATCACCGTCTAGATCACACTGCCGCACCAGACGATCTAAGGTTGCATCACTTAAAAACGGAGCCAGTCCTGTAACCTGAGATAGACTTTCCGCTTCCTTTATTCTTCCCGCAAGTTCATCAAGAGCCTCTTCACTTAAGAAGGGAGCGATTGCACACAGGCTGTCGATATTCTCTACCATATCAATTTTACTCACAAAGCGCTCTAAAAATTCGTCCCCTACAAAGGGAGCAATGCTGATCAGATCCTGCAGGGTAAGACGTGCTTCATTATCCTGCAGTATACAATCCATTAAGCTTTCTGTCTGCTTGGGCTTTAATATGGGGGCTACCTCGCTGATTGTCTGTGCAGATACCTTACTTTCCTGCACATATTCCTCTGCATCACCCTTCACAATATGCTTAATTAAAGTAATCTCCTCTCCGTCGCTTAAAAGCTCATCAATGCTGCAGCCCAGGATTGTTGCCAATTCGGGCAATTTAGAAATATCCGGCATGGAATTGCCTCTTTCCCAGTTGCTTACTGCCTGGTAGCTGACACCCATAGCATCAGCCAGCTCCATTTGGGTTAAATTCTTCTCTTTCCTCAAACTTGCTATCTTCTTTCCAATTGCTACTGTACTAAACATCATGGTATGATTCCTCTTTTCTAATATTATTTGAAAAGGTTGCGCATCACTCTTCACCGGTATCATATCAAGTAAGGCTCAAAATAGACAGCAAGTGGTGCTTGAGTTGGCAATGATGACTCCTTCAACTACTGCTTGAGTTATACTTATTGTAAGCAAATTTGAATAAAATAGCAAGCATCCTGCCGGGTTACTGAGCGCAAAATAAACAAAAGCATCTCCCTGCAGAAACTATGCCTGGATCTTAAATGTCTTATTAGGGATTAGCATGTAATCTATGGCCATAATATCAATGCATTGACAGAGATAGATGGTGATCTTATAATCTATGAAGACTTATGGATGGGACCTCATCGCAATGGTTGATTGAAGATGTCTGCAATCCATGAATAACAGGAGGCTATATCTTGACACAGACAAATAGAGAACGCACTTATAAAGGGCTCAGACCCACAAAAGCACCGGAGGGTTCCGGTACAATCCTGGAGGCAGACAAGCCCTTATCTCAATCTTTGATTTGGAAGCTGCAGGCCGATTTCTATAATAATCAGGGCCCCGAAGCCTGGATGAAAGGCATCGTGCCTCAATATATCACAACCAATCCTTATATTGCTAATCTGTATGCCAAAACCGTATTCGCTTATTTCAGGGACCTGGCATCATCGAAGGAATTTGACAGCAATCAGACCATTTATCTAATGGAGCTGGCGGCAGGGGTCGGACGCTTTACTTATACTTTTCTTAAGAGGTTCTTACACCTGCTTGAGCACTCCTCCCTGAGAGGACTGAAGTTCAAATATATCATTACAGACCTTGCTGAAAGGAATGTAAGCTATTGGCTAAAGCACAGCTATTTAAAACCCTATTTTGAAAGTGGGCTTTTAGATTGTGCAACCTTTGATATTACCTCACAGGAGGAGCTTACCTTACGATACAGCGGGGAGCAGCTTAAGAAAGGCCAGCTTCGCAATCCGCTGATTCTATTTGCCAACTATACCTTTGACAGCCTTCCCCAGGATACCTTTTATGTGAATAAAGGCCAGCTTTATGAGGGTCTGATAACCGTGACTTCCCAGGCTTCACAGGCAGCTTCTGAGGATAAGTCCATTCTGGCAGGCCTGGATTACTATTATACGGATAGGCAGATACAAGGAGACTCTTATTATGAGGAAGCTGCCTTGAATGACATTCTCTTATATTATCAGGGCTGTTTAGAGGATTCTGCCTTTTCCCTACCCATCACAGCCCTTCGCTGCCTTCATCGGTTAAAGGAGCTCTTTGGGGATGACCTGCTGCTGATCTCTGCTGACAAAGGGTATCGAAATCTGCAGTCCCTGGATAAGATCTATCACCCCTATTTATCAAAGCATGGCTCTATCTCACTGACTGTAAACTTCCATGCTATGGAGCTGTATTTTCAAGGGCTTGGCGGGAAATCAATGCATAGTCTTTATGAGCATGAGAATATCACTATGTCACTATTTCTTCTGGGGGAACGATCCCATGAATTTATGGAGACAAGCCTGGCTTACCAGGAGATTATCGAAGGAATCGGCCCGGATGACTTCTTCCTTATGAAGAAAGCAATGGTCGCGCAGCATAAGAAGCTTACAACAAAGGAGATACTGACCTTTCTGCGCTATACCCTGTGGGATGCCAGAACCTTTCTGGAGTTCTATAATACCCTGCTTGATAGAATTGCTGAAGAAGAGGATTTCCCCAAGGAGGAACTGATCTCAGTCATTTATAAGGTTTGGGAATATTATTTTCCCATTGGAGAAGAAGGGGATATGGCTTATTGTCTGGGCACCTTACTGGCCTACTTTGGATATGATCAGGACGCTATCACTCTTTTTACCTCCTCCATTGAATTTTACGGGGAGGATGCAGCTATTTATTATGAAATTGCACTCTGCTATTACAATCAGCAGGAATATGAAACTGCTTTGGAGTATTTAGATAAGTCCCTGCTGCTCAATCCAGAATTTGAAGAGAGTAATCACTTAAAAGGTCTGATTGCCGATTATATGATAAGTGAATAGCTTCACTCTAGAATTAATCAATAACCTGAGAGCCGTTGAGAAAATATGAAGATTATTGAGGTAACCATCTTCTTAACTCTATAATTTTCTCCTTTGCTTTTACATTCTTAACCAAACAGAACTCCAACATCCATGCCTTATCGCTATCCTGATATGGTTCTGTCCAAAATCTGTTCAAACAGAATTACATAAAGGAATAGGATAAGACTTACCACACCATCTATGATATAATTGGCGTGTAGCATTGCACCATTATATAGCTTGCTATAGTAAGTGAACGAATTGGAGGTGAAGGATCATGCCCTTATCAGAGGAAGAGATGTGGAAGGCCCTGGTAGATTGCAGCAAAGACTATGACGGAAAGTTTTATTATGCCGTAAGAACTGTAGGGGTATATTGCCGTCCCTCCTGCAAATCCAAGACACCCCTTCGCAAAAATGTTGCCTATTTTGAAAGCCAGAGGGCTGCGGAAGAAAGCGGTTATCGCCCCTGCAAACGATGCCGTCCCGATTTGTTTGAATATGCACCGGCGAAGGAGCTTGCAGAGCAAACCAAGGTCCTGATCGATGATTATTATAAGGAGAAAGACCGTCTAACATCCGAAATGAATAAGCTTGGGGTATCCGCCAATCATATGGCTCTCATCTTCAAACAGCAATATGGGCTGACACCAAGCCAGTATCTGAACAATACCCGGGGTTACTATGCTATGAAAATGCTGGCAGAAACCAACCTCCCTATCATTGATATAGCTGGTGAGCTTGGATTTGATACCCTGTCATCCTTCTATCGATTTTTTAAAAAGCAAACCGGTACAACGCCCAGAGAGTTTCGAAATCAAAGGAGTAAGCTACATCCTATCGTGGCTCATTCTGACTCACCTAAGAACAGGACCACCATAAAGTAGGAGTAAGGAGTGAATACATGAAGTACGCCTTCTTTTATCAATACCCCATCGGCGGAATTTGTATTGCCGAAGAAGCCGGTGCCATAAGCCATGTATCCTTTTGTAAGGATGAATCCTTCCGCATGGATAGTTTCTTATCCGCATATGAAATTCTTGAAACACCCTTGATTAAAAGGGCCGCCACTCAGTTGACAGAATATTTTGAGGGCAAGCGCACAGAATTTGATCTGCCCCTTGCTCCCAAAGGTACGAGGTTTCAGGTAGCTGTCTGGAAAGCCCTGCAGAGTATTCCTGCCGGAGAGACACGCAGCTATAAGGAGATTGCTGCCATGATCGGCAATCCCCAGGCATGCCGGGCGGTTGGCATGGCAAATAATCGCAACCCCATTGCCATCATCATACCCTGTCACAGAGTAATTGGTCAGGATGGCAGTCTTACCGGTTATGCCGGTGGACTTCCCGCCAAAGAATACCTGCTGAGCTTGGAGAATCCTATCAACTCCCCTAAAGAAAATAGCTGCTGCATCTCATAGCTAAAAAGGGAGGGAAGAATAACATACGCTCCATCATGCACTGTTTGACGGATAGCTTGTTGTTCTTCCCTTCTTAACTCCTATGGTTGCAGCAGCTTTATTTCAAGCTCATCTTATTGTTGCAATCATAACCCTTACAGTCTCACCTTCTCCGGCCTGCATTACAAACTCCTTAACCGCTGCAGGCACAATAAAGGTCTCACCATAATGGATCTTCTTGGGTCCCCAGCCATGTTCGCAGCTCTTAAGCCAGGCTTCCTTCCCTTCCACCAGATTTAGTAGGGCTACTGAGTCCTTAAGGGTTACACCAACTTCTCCTTGAAAGGTATATCGCATGGTCTCAATAAATTCATATTCGTGCAGTCCAGTTCTCTCGATCTTACACTCTCCATTCTCTTTTACTACCTGCTCCTGATGAATCAGGTTCTCCTTCACCCACTTGCTATCACGGTCCCACTGGATATTGTGCTTGCCGTGATGGATATGAACCGGCCTTGGCAAGCCATCAAGGCCAATATGCCCCCAATCCCACAGCTTAAAGGTAAAGATATAGGGTGTGGCACTGATCTCAAGCACCTGGGTATCCTTACCGGAGCAATGAATGGTTCCGGCAGGAATTAAGATATGGTCATGCTTCTTTACAGGTATCTTATTCACATATTTTTCAGCGTCAAAGATAAGCTCTCCCCGGTTGGCTGCTTCCAGCTCGGAGATCATTTGCTCCTGATTGATTCCTTCTTTTAAACCAATATAGACACAGCTGTTCTCTGTGGCATCCAGAATATAATAGCTTTCATCCTGGGTATAGTTCATGCCGAAGGTGTTCTTAATATAATCGGTGGTGGGATGAACCTGCAGGGACAGATTACCGCCCTCAAAGGTATCCAGCATATCAAATCGGATAGGGAACTCCGCACCAAACCTGTCATAGACTCTCTTCCCCAGTAACTCCTTCGGGAAGAGCTTGACTAAATTCATCGTTGGAAAGGTCACGGTATGCTCCCCCAGGCGAAAGTTCACACTGTTCTCCTCCGGTACCCCGTCAAAAGCCCATCCGTAGTTGTCCGCTTCCGGACTAAGGTCAAAGACCTTTTTCATCCACTGTCCACCCCAGACGCTTTGATCAAAATACGGTTCCATGCGAAAGGGCTCTCTGGCGATCTTTCCAAAGGCCTGATAGAAGCCTTCCTTATCAATTGCCTTTAACTCCCTTGGATCATTTGCATCCAGCCAGTAATCCACCTGATCAAACTGCTCCTCCTTATGGGCATCCGCAAGTCTCCATTCTACAAAATAGCCTATCTTATACTTGGTAAGAAAGGGCGCCTGTGGGTTGCCAAATAGCCAATTGGGCATACCCTTGCGATATCTAAGCTGGATCTCCCAGCGGGTAAGGTCAAGATAATAATGAATCTCCCCTTTGGCTAAGAGGCTGGCCCCGACACCTACAATGAAGATAATCTCATTTTTATGTTGATCTATCTCCTTCTTTATCTCAGCGACCTTAACCTGATCAAAGCAACTCTCCAAGCGGTCCTTTACCATATAACCAAATACCCGGTCCTCAGTAATGTTCTTATCAAATATCTTATGTAACCCCTCTTCTGTAAGCTTGCAAGTATCTGTATCAATCAACAGCTTATGGTCAATTTCCTTCAGAAGGGATAATAAGCTGGATTTATCAACCCCAGGGTAGCAATCATACACAAAAATCTTTTTTCCCTGCTCTATTTGCTTCCTGATCTGCTCAGTAAGCATCTGATTACCGACAAGAACCCTCTTCTTGTACTCGCTCATATCAATGTAGGGCTTTGCATCGTAGTTATGCTGAGTCTGGTATCTATACATTCCTTTAACCTCATTTGCTATAGATTAACAGAGTATCGGTATTTATCTCCAGGATAATAGCAGACGGAATATTCAATCGCTCTATCATACTGGTCATATGCTACTCGTGTTCTCTTAAAGGTAGGGAAGCCCTGGGCAACCTCCAGATACTTTGCGATGACTCCGTCTGCCAGAGTTGCTTCCAGTTGGTCCCCTGCCCTTGTAATATTGATATTATATTGGCTGCGCAGAAGCTGATACAGGGAATCAGAGTATAAACCTGTATCCAGCGGTAAATTCGCAACATTCAGGTAGGTGATAGAATAGACAAGGGGTCGGTTGTTCACGCATCTGACACGGGTTAGTTCATATACCGTGGAATTCATAGCAAGGTTCAGATTAGCCGCAACCTTTTCACTGGCAGCCACAGGCTTAATCTCACAGAAGCTTGTCTGCATGCTTATTCCATGCAGCTGCATTTCTTCAGAAAAGCTGATTACCCTCTTCAGATTTTCTTCAATCTTGCCATAGGTAACAACTGTCCCAATTCCTCTCATGCGTTCCACATAGCCCTTATTGACCAGCTCACCAATCGCAAGTCTGACCGTCATCCTGCTTACCCCATACTGCTCCTGAAGCTGTGTCTCACTGGGGATGATCTGTCCCGTTGCGAATTCACCGCTTTCGATTGCCCTTGCAAGCAGCTGTGATAGTTGCAGATATAAGGCTACTGTAGCCTTCCCTCGATCTAACATTCCTGATACCTCCATACCTTTTGTAGATTATTGCAGCTTTGTCAAGCCAAGCAGTATTAATTCTGATGTTTCATTTTCAATAATAATATTTACGCCTAAATCATCGCAGCTCTCTTTCAGCGCCTCAAGAAATAAATTGCCTGAGCGGCTGATCTTTCCTCCCAGGACAAGGGTGTTTGCCTTGAACTTTGTTAACAGGGGGAAAAGAGCCGCATTTAGATTGTCGCCAAATTCCTGATAGGCTTTTATGGCCTGAATATTGCCCTCGCCTGCCAGCTTACTTAATTCTAAAGGAGTCAATGGATTGTTGCAATAATTTAATGCCAATTGCTTAATACCCCTTACAGAAATGTAGTCATCAATTTGAGAAGCCTTGAAGGATATGGGATAGATCCAACCATTTTCGGGTATCCCTTCCGACCTGTCCTTGGAGATCTGTCCATCAATGGAGTATGCGGAGCCCGCACCGGTTCCAATACAAAGATAAAGAACCCGGCTGCCCTGAAACAGCCGTCTTTTATGCATAGCACCCATTGCAAAGGCCTCAACATCATTGATGAATTTATAGTCCCTCTCATACCTGGGAAGAAAGTTATAATTCTCCTTCTTCCCAAGGGCAATCATCTCCTTAGGGATGCATACCCCATACAAGCTCTCATATTTGGCAAGTCCCTTCATCCTGGCAATTCCCAGTTCATACTCAAAAGGTCCTGGAAATGCCATTCGGATTCGACCGATCTGCTTCCCCTCTTCTTGGATCTGCTCCCAAAGATGGCTGCAAATGGAGGCCATATGTGTGATGATTACTTCCTTATCTTCCTCTGCATGGGACACAAACTCAAGGATATCCGAGATCATATCCTCAGCCACCGAGTAATAGGCTCCTTTGATACCGCTTCCGCCAACATCCAGTATTATATCGTAAATCATAGGACCTCCACTAAATGTCATACCTTATGCCAAATATTGCTAGCTCCACATCAAAGTAATTACTTTCTATATATAAAATCCTAAGATACCTTCGTTAACTGCCTTACAATACTCCATTGCCTCTTCCGGCGTTTCATATTTTCCGGTGATCACCGTATAGGTAAATTCATAGAAGTCGCCAAGATCTGCTTTAAAATTGGTCTCCCAGAAGTTATTCATCACCCAGGAATAGGCCCTTGCATGATTTAGCTCTTCATTCTTGCCGTCACAGAGCCTGATGGGTGCCGCCTCCCTCTTCCCAAAAGCAAGCAAAGGAGCATCCTTGGAGCAAAGGATAAGATCCCTGTCGCTTCCCCTTCTCACCAAACCGTTCTGAATGAGATAGAAGTTCTGGCAGCTGCCGGGAAGCTGGTCAATACCGGGACGCAGAATGCAGCCTGTCTTATCGATATAGGTCTCCCCCTGGCCATCCGCTATGAAGGGTAAGGCAATGTAAAGATTCTCCGGATCCCATACACTGTTCTTGTG
>JAJUHH010000109.1 GCA_029267975.1 Clostridiales bacterium | reverse complement strand
GAATTATGTTTGCGGTTATCCTTGGTCTCTTATCGAAGGCAAAGCTTAGATCACCCATTATCCTTAAGGATGAGCAGAAGAAAGAGCAGGGCTTTATCAGCACCAATGACCTGAATTATCTGCTGGGCAAAGAAGGCGTTGCAATTACGGATTTAAGACCTTCCGGCACTGCGGATTTTGATGGAGTAGAATTTGATGTCATCTCCGAAGGAAAGTATATCTTAAAGGATACCAAGCTTGTGATTTATAAGGTTCAGGGCTCAAAATTAATTGTAAAGGCATTAAAGTAAATGGGAATGTCAGAATTTTATTACAAGTTTAAAATTACATAGAAAGAAGGGGTTTTTGTGTCACTAACATTACTAATGGTAATATTAATCGGTATTATCTGTTTACTGATTGTTTTGTTTTTTACCTTTATACCAATCGGCTTATGGATTTCTTCTCTGGCAGCGAATGTTAAGGTCAGTATATTCCATCTGGTCGGTATGCGCCTAAGAAGGGTTATACCAGCAAGAATTGTACTTCCGCTGATTAAAGCCACCAAAGCAGGCTTAAACCTGAATGTAAATCAGCTGGAGGCACACTACCTTGCCGGCGGTAATGTTGACAGTGTTGTTAATGCCTTGATTGCATCGGAAAGGGCTGGAATCGAGCTGCATTTTGAAAAGGCTGCAGCCATTGATCTGGCCGGACGTGATGTATTTGACGCTGTAAGAATGAGTGTAAATCCTAAGGTGATAGAGACTCCGAATGTATCAGCGGTTGCTAAGGATGGCATTGAGCTGTTGGTAAAGGCAAGAGTAACCGTAAGAGCAAATCTGGAGCGCCTGGTGGGTGGTGCAGGTGAGGCAACCGTGCTTGCAAGAATTGGTGAGGGAATTGTAACTACCGTAGGTTCAGCCTTATCTCATAAGGAAGTCCTTGAGAATCCGGATGATATCTCAAAACGTGTTCTGAGCAAGGGACTGGATTCCGGTACAGCATTTGAGATATTGTCCATTGATATTGCAGATATCGATGTTGGCAGAAATATCGGTGCACAGTTACAGACCCTGCAGGCAGAAGCAGACAAGAAGATTGCCCAGGCAAAGGCCGAGGAAAGAAGAGCCATGGCAGTTGCCAGAGAGCAGGAAATGAGGGCTTATGTGGTTGAGGCAGAGGCTGAGGTTCCCAAGGCTATGGCTTATGCCCTGAAGGAAGGTAAGCTGGGTGTTATGGATTACTATGACATGCAGAATATCAAGGCTGATACCATGATGCGGGAGAAAATCTCAGAAACAGCGAAAAAGCCCATTGTTGACGATAAGAAGGATTCAATATAGTTTCTTATAAATGAGGGAATAGCCTATGAAATATATGCAGACAAGGGTTGATATAGGGAGTATTAAGAAAGCCATCTGGAATACATTAATTCCGCCGGAATCACAAGCCACACCCAGGACGGGAGCAATGCCGGGGCCTAAAGCTTTGGCAAAGCGGCCGGCAGACCAGGGAGCAGAAGAGAAGGAGAAGTCAGGCAGGGAAGCAAGCCTTTCGCCGGAGCTTTCCGTCAAGACTCCGGATCCGGGGATGGCTGCGGATAATCCCTATGATTTTTCACAAAAACATTTACAGGATGTTATTATATGGTCTGAGATCATAGGTAAGCCGGTATGTAAGAAAAGAAAGAGAAGACAATATGGCGATTAAAGTATTGCTTGTGGAAGATGAGGCCGGAATCCGCTGCCTGCTGCGTAAGATCATAGAAAGCAGGCCAGGGTTTGAGGTTGTAGGAGAGTGTGATAATCAGGCGGATGCCATTTCCCTTTACAGCAAGACCAAGGCTGAGGTTCTGTTTTTGGATATTGAGCTCAAAGGAACAAGCGGCCTGGAATGCGCGAAATTGATCTCGGATATGGATCCCAAGGTAAAGATTATTTTTGCAACCGCCCATGAACAGTACCGGTCGGAAGCATTTGAAGTATATGCCTTTGATTATCTGGTGAAGCCTTTTCCGGTGGAAAGGGTTTATCAGACCCTGGACCGGATCAGGAATCTGCAGGAACCGGAGGAAAAGGAGCATCTGGACAAGATCATTAAATATGAACGGGGCTTGGAGAAGCTGCTGGTGAAGGGGAAAGAAAGTATGAGCTTTGTTGATATCAGTGACATTATTCTCATACAGAGGGAGAACAGCAGCACCGTAATCTATACAGGAAAAGATTCCTTTATAACCTCTGCAAGCATCAGTGATATTGAGGCAAAGCTGGATCCGGATCAGTTTATGCGAAGCCACAAATCCTATCTGATTAATATCTCAAACATTAAGAAGATAGAGCCCTACGGAAGATGGACCTATATCGTGACCTTTAAGGATATTAATAAGGATGCCTTAATGACTGCCGAGAAGTTTGAAGAAATTAAGAAAAGATTCCTGTAAACAATTAACTTTTATAAATAAGTCCTGCCGGTTATAAAAATATAGCCAGGCAGGATTTTTTATGCTATAATAGTCCAATATTTGTAAAAATAATACGATTGAAAGGGCGAATCTATTCGCAGCAGTACATACCTATGACAACAATATACTTAATCAGACATGCAGAGCCTGACTTTAGTGTTCATAATGATATGGAACGGCCTCTGAACGATCGGGGGCGGGAGAGCTGTAAACAGGTAACAAAATATCTGCAGGATAAGGGAATTAACAATGTTTTTTCAAGTCCTTATCTTCGGGCCTATGATACGATAAAGGATTTTGCGCAGGCCAATGCTTTGCCGGTAGAAAAGATTTTTGATTTTCGGGAAAGGGCCGTGGATGCGGAGTGGATTGAAGACTTTTGGGGCTTTGTAGAGAAGCAGTGGCAGGACTTTGATTATAAGCTGAGTGGTGGAGAGAGTCTGAGAGAGGTTCAGAATCGTACCATTGCAGCCTTACAAAGCCTTGTATCAGAATTCAAGGATCAGAATATAGTAATCGCTTCCCATGGAACGGCAATCAGCACAATTTTAAATTACTATGACAAGGAGTTTAATTTTGAACAGTTTAAAAGGATTGTTAATGTTATGCCCTTTGCTGTGGCCATGATTTATGAAGGATTGGAGTTTAAAGCCTTTGAAGTACTAAATATTCTTGGACCCGCGGTTGAGAAAATCTATACTTCAAGATAGGCTGCAAAGGTACAGCAAATATATACCATACTTGCATATATTGCTATTCTCCCAGATGAAAAAAGTATTGACGAAACGTTATTTTAATAGTACACTTTATCCATTAAAAGCGTTGAAGCTTTAAAGCCATGAAGTGATAAATGCTCTTAAAAAATTATTTACTTATAATCGAGGAGGATTGTAATTATGAAAATTAGAAGGCTTTTGGCAGTCACACTGGTTGGGATGCTGTCTGTCGTATCCCTTGCAGGCTGCAGCACCAAGGATAAGGTATTTAAGATCGGTGTTAATCAATTTGCAACCCATGCAGCTCTTGATGGAAGCTATCAGGGATTTGTGGATGCTCTGAAGGATGCCGGATACATAGATGGGGAGAAGATTAAGATTGATTTCCAGAACGCACAGGGAGATCAGCCTACGGCCAATACCATAGCAACAAAGCTGGTCAATGATAACAATGATCTCATTCTGGCCATTGCAACTCCTTCTGCACAGGCAGTAGCCAATGCAACCAAGGATATCCCGATCCTGATCACTGCAGTAACAGATCCTGCAGGATCCGGGCTGGTTGCTTCCAATGATACACCGGGCGGAAATGTATCGGGAACCTCTGACTTAACACCCATTGACAAGCAGATTAAGCTTTTAAAAACATTAGTACCCGATGCTAAGACGATAGCAATACTTTACTGCTCCAGTGAAAGCAATTCCAAGATCCAGGCAGATATTGCAAGGGAAGCAGCTGCAGAATATGGACTTACAACCGTTGATGCAACCGTATCCAATACCAATGAGATTCAGCAGGTGGTTCAGTCCCTGGTAGGTAATGTAGATGCCATCTATGCTCCTACGGATAATATCATTGCAACCGGTATGCCTACCGTTGCCATGGTAGCCAATGAAAACGGAATCCCTGTCATCTGCGGAGAAGAAGGAATGGTAGATAACGGAGGTCTTGCAACCATCGGTATCAATTACTATAAGCTTGGATATCTGACAGGTCAGCAAGCTGTAAAGATCATTGAGGGAAAAGCTAAGACTGAGACAATGCCCATCGAATACTTACCGGAAGACCAGTTAGCACTTAAGGTCAATGAGGAAGTGGCTGCTAAGTTAGGAATTAGCATACCGGATGATCTGAAGACAGAATAAGCAGCGAAAGGAACTTGGTTATGAATATCGTTATGGCAATGTTCGGAGCATCGGCACAAGGCTTACTCTGGGCCGTTCTGGCACTGGGAGTATTTCTTACCTTCCGAATATTAGATTTTGCTGATATGTCCTGTGAGGGCAGCTTTGCCCTGGGAGGCAGCATCAGCGCAGTATTAATGGTACACCACAATTGGAATCCCTTTTTAACTTTATTGGTATCCATAATGGCAGGAATGGCGGCTGGCTGTCTGACGGGAGTATTACATACAAAACTGAAGATTCCTGCAATTCTTTCAGGTATCCTTACCATGTTTGTATTGTATTCCATCAATCTGCGCATTATGGGCCAGGCGATGACCTCACTGCTTGGGCAAAGTACAATCATTTCCATCGTCAAAGGCCTCTTCCCCTCTGCCAAGGAAATGGGGATGAGGGACTCAACCCTGCAAAGCTGGGTGAATATGGGCGTTGGTATCCTCTTTATTGTGATTGTTATTGCTTTCCTCTACTGGTTTTTTGGAACAGAGATCGGCTGCTGTATTCGTGCCACCGGTAATAACGAGGCAATGGTAAGGGCCCAGGGAGTAAATACCGATAAGACAAAGATCTTTGGTTTAATGATCAGTAACGGTCTGATTGCTCTCTCCGGTGCGCTTGTTACCCAGAGTCAGGGCTTTGCTGATATCAATATGGGTGTGGGTGCCATTGTCATTGGCTTAGCCTCCATTGTTATTGGTGAAGTATTGTTCAGCAAGGTGAAGAACTTCGCCAAGAAGCTCACAGCCATTGTCATCGGTGCCATCATCTATCGAATTATAATAGCAGTTGTCCTGCAGTTAGGATTAAACACAGATGATCTGAAATTATTAACGGCAGTTGTGGTTGCACTTGCCCTGTCAGTTCCCGTTCTGAAAAAGAAGAAGGGAATTGTTCGAAGGGAGGGCAATTAGAATGTTAGAATTAAGTGGAATCTATAAGACCTTCAATGCCGGTACCGTCAATGAAAAGCTGGTATTAAAGGATTTAAATTTGGTGTTGAATGACAGGGACTTCGTCACTGTCATCGGCGGTAATGGTGCGGGTAAATCCACCATGTTGAATATGATTGCCGGGGTACACCATCCGGACCAAGGAAGCATCACCTTGGATGGGGAAGATATCACCAGGCTGCCGGAACATGCAAGGGCAAAATATCTGGGAAGAGTATTCCAGGATCCCATGATGGGTACCGCAGCCAATATGGAGATTGAAGAAAATCTTGCAATGGCATATCGAAGGGGCCAAAAAAGAGGCCTTCGCTGGGGTATATCCAAGGAGGAAAAAGAACTTTACCGGGAAAAATTGCGGACCCTTGATCTTGGCCTGGAAAGCAGAATGACTACCAAGGTTGGACTCCTGTCGGGAGGACAAAGGCAGGCGCTTACTCTTCTGATGGCAACCTTAAGACAGCCCAAGCTGTTGCTGCTGGATGAACATACAGCAGCCCTGGATCCTAAGACCGCAGCTAAGGTATTGGAGCTTTCGGAGCAGATTATTACAGCCAATTCCCTGACGGCATTGATGGTTACGCACAATATGAAGAATGCCATTCAATACGGTAATCGACTGATTATGATGTATGATGGAAAGATTATCTTTGATGTATCCGGGGAAGAGAAGAAGAAGCTTCATGTCAGTGATTTATTGGAGAAGTTCGAGAAGGCAAGCGGCGGTGAATTTGCCAATGACCGTATGATCTTATCTTAATGGAATAAGAATAGAATTAAGGCTGTTACAGGAGTAGCTTGTAATAGCCTTAATTTTGTCAGTTAATTTACGGATTTTTCTAATATAATAGGTACATTGGAAGACGATAATCTTGTTTTTCAGGATATTTTGTTATATAGTGTGATTAGAAAAGGTTTCATATTTTGTAGCATTTATTCTGCTTTGGAAGACCCTGTTAACAAAAAGAAAGATTACTATAAGAAAAAACATCGCCTGCAGCAGCGGAGCAAATTGCTGCAGACAGGATATTATATAGAAAGGCAAGCGCACATGGAGAGATTATATGACAAATTAGTTGCCTTAAGCAAAGAAGATTATTACCCAATGCATATGCCGGGGCATAAGCGCAATACACAAATGAATAGTATGATCAATCCCTATGAGCTTGATATCACTGAGATCGATGGCTTTGATAATCTGCATCAGCCGGAGGGAATATTATTATCCTTATCGGAGCGGCTAAGCCGCTTATATCATGCAGGAAAATCCTACCCCCTGGTCAATGGCAGTACAGCAGGAATCCTGGCGGGTATCTCAGCCTGTGCCAATCGGGGAGATAAGGTGCTTCTAGCCAGAAATTCACACAAGTCGGTTTACCATGGACTTATCCTCATGGGGCTTACTCCGCTTTATTGTTATCCACAAAAAATTGAACATACACCTATCTTTGGTGGAATTCTTCCCTCTGATATTGAGGAGGCGTTGATTAAGAATCCTGATATTAAGCTTGTTATCATAACCTCGCCCAGCTATGAGGGTGTGGTATCGGATATCAGGTCGATTGCCCAAATCGTTCATAGATATGGAGCACGCTTGCTTGTGGACGAAGCCCACGGCGCACATTTTGGCTTTCATCCATATTTTCCGACAAGCGCGGTTAACCAGGGGGCAGACCTGATCATCCAAAGTCTTCATAAGACCTTACCGGCCTTTACCCAGACTGCCGTACTACACTGTAATGCAGAGGAATTATATCCTAAGGTTGCGAAGTATTTATCCGTATATGAAAGCAGCAGCCCCTCCTACCTTTTGATGGCAGGAATAGACCGTTGCGTTCATTTGTTGGAAAGCAGGGCAAAGGAGCTGTTTAAGACTTATGAGAAGGTGCTTGCAGACTTCTATCAGTCCATGCAGGGCTTAAAGAGACTGAGCCTCTTTACTAAGGAGAAGGCAAAAGCTGCCGGATGCTTTGCATTTGACCCTTCCAAGCTTGTTCTGTCAACCAGAGAGACGGGATTGAGCGGGCACGCCCTTCAAGCCCTGCTGCGGGAGAGATATCATATTGAGCTTGAGATGGCAGCAGCGGAGTATGCACTGGCTATGACCAGTATCTGTGATACCCGGGAGGGCTTTGAGCGTCTGGGAAATGCCTTGCTTGAGATAGAGGGAGGGCTGGAGAAAGAGGCTATCAGTGGATGCTTTGACGAACAGGATGATAAATTATCTCAGATTGCTGTAAGATCAGATATTAGGAAAAGGCCAGAAATCAGTATAAAATCGGAAGTCAGAGTAAATCAGGAATTAAAAGTAAGCCCTGATTTCGGTGTAAGCCCGGAGGGGAGGATGCTGCCCTGGCAAGCTTGGACTGGATCCAGCCGGCAGGTGGAATTTAAAGAAAGTGCAGGGAAAATCAGTGCAGCATTTATCTGTCTGTTTCCGCCAGGATCCCCGGTTTTGGTGCCTGGAGAGCTTATTTCTCAGGAGCTGATTGATTATATTGAGTTTGTACGAAGAGAAGGAATATCCGTCACCGGATTAAACGGCGAATTTCAGGATAAAATTGAAGTAGTATATGATAATTCACCAGAAATGAATGCAAAGGATAAAGAAAGGATACCATAGAATGTCAAGAATTTTTATCGTCATGGGTAAAAGTGCCAGCGGAAAAGATACTGTATACAAAAGACTGCTGCAGGAGAAGGAGCTTAATTTAAAAACAGCGGTTATGTATACCACAAGACCCATCCGCAGCTCAGAGCAGGATGGGGTGGAGTATTATTTTGTGGATGAGAACAGACTGAAGGAGCTTCAGGAGCAGAATAAGGTAATTGAGCACCGCTCCTACGAGACGGTTCATGGGACCTGGCATTATTTTACCGTCAATGACGGACAGATCAATCTGGAGGAAGCAAATTATCTGATGATCGGTACGCTGGAAACTTATCTGCAAATCAGGGAATACTTTGGAGAAGAGCGGGTGGTTCCCATTTATATTGAGGTGGAGGACGGGGTACGTCTTATGCGTGCCTTACAGCGCGAACTTAAGCAGGAGCAACCAAAATATGCAGAAATGTGCAGGCGTTATCTTGCGGATGAGGAGGATTTTTCAGAAGAGAATAT
>JAJUHH010000108.1 GCA_029267975.1 Clostridiales bacterium | reverse complement strand
TTCATGTTACGAAATTTCACCGTCACTGTATTTTCAATACTCTCATCAACTCCGCTTACTCATCCCAGTTGTGATATACTTCTTGTACATCATCATCTTCTTCCAGTAAGTCAAGGATCCTGTTCATCATCTTAATGTCCTGCTCATCCTTAAGCTCAACCCAGGTCTGGGGGATCATTGATATTCCGGCTTGTGCCATAGGAATGCCTGCTTTCTCAAGAGCTTCTCTTACCGCACTGAAATCATCCGGACTTGTAAGTACTTCAAAGCTGTCTTCCTCTTCTACGAAATCCTCCGCACCTGCATCCAGGGCAAGCATCATGAGATCATCGCCCTTCATATCACATTCTTCCCGATCAATGATGATCTGGCCTTTTCGATCGAACATAAAGGATACACAACCCTGAGCTCCTACATTACCATTACCCTTGGTAAATGCATTACGCACATTGCCTGCGGTTCTGTTCTTATTATCTGTCAGCGCCTCTACGATAATGGCTGTTCCATTAGGGCCGTAGCCTTCGTAAATAACTGTTTCATAATTTACAGCATTGGCATCGCCGGCAGCCTTCTTGATACTTCTGTCAATGGTATCATTGGGCATATTATTTGCCTTTGCCTTAGCAATGATATCCTTCAGACGGCTGTTTGAATTCGGATCCGGGCCGCCTTCTTTCACTGCAACGGCAATTTCACGGCCAAGCTTGGTAAATATTTTGCCCTTGATGGCATCATTCTTTTCTTTTTTATGTTTAATATTCGCAAACTTTGAATGTCCTGACATCCTCATTCTCCTTATATCGCTTGATTTCTTAAGATAACCTACAATATTTTAACACCCTTTTATAGGTTCGGCAAGCAAATTTTGCTATCGGAAGGAGGTAAAGCCAGATTATACTGCGTTAATAATCTTACTTAATTTCTCCATAACCTTTACGGTCTCATCTGAGGTACGGATGGCGCACATAATGGTATCATCACCTGCAATACATCCCACAATACTGCTAATATGAAGCGCATCCAGTGCAGCAGCTACTGCCATTGCCATTCCGGATACTGTCTTGATCACCAGTATATTCTGAGCCATATCCATGGATAAAAAGCCATCCCGAAGGACTCTGGTATACTTTTCGCTCAAATCAGGCTCAGTCTTCTGAAGTACAATATACTTCTGTTTTCCCCCATCTACTGCTACCTTGGTGAGCTTCAGCTCTCTGATATCTCTGGATACGGTGGCCTGGGTTACATTATAGCCGTCCTTCATCAAACGGTCAGCAAGCTCTTCCTGCGTCTCAATATCATATTTATTAATGAGTTCTATAATTTTACTTTGTCTGCTTATCTTCATCTTCAATCCCTTTTGCCTTTCTTCTATCATTCTCCATCCTTGCCAAGCTTAGACCGAAGGATTTCATAGATACCGGTATGATTAAGCTTGATCAGCTTTGTGCTGTATTGTGCCTTCTTCATCAGGATTACGTCATTGGTGCCAAGATCCATGACCCGGCTGCCATCAAAGGTTGCGATCGCTTCTGCCTCCTGGGTCTTTTTACTTCTTCCCACAACCACTTTAATTGTATCCTCCGCAGATACCACGATACTTCGCGGGCTTAAGGAATGGGGACAGATCGGTGTAATTACCGTGACACAGGCCTGCGACATTACAATGGGACCTCCTGCGGACAGGTTATAGGCTGTCGAACCGGTTGGGGTAGATATGATCACTCCGTCTCCACGAAAATTATCCACCAGGACATCATTTACATAGATCCCAAGGCTGATAATTCTGGAGAAGCCTTTTCTGGTAATGACCACATCGTTTAAAGCATAGGCTGTGGTTTGCTCCGGCTTGTCCTGATGAGATCTATGATGAAATACCTGCCCTTCGATCATAATCCGGTTTTCAGTCCGGTAATCATCTTTGAATAACCGGTCCAGGGCCTCCGGTACATGATGCTCTTCAATCTCAGCCAAAAATCCCAGGGTCCCCATATTTACACCCAGCAAAGGGATATCGTGCGTCATCAGGTCATTTGCGGTCCTTATAATTGTCCCATCACCACCCAGGACAATTGCACAATCCACATTCTCAGGCAACCTTACATCTGCTTCCAGAGGAAAGGAATCAGCCAGAATGACATTCTTTCCGGCCGCTTCAATATAAGTAACAATCTTGTTCGTTACACGAAGATCAGGATCCTTTTCTTTGTTTGTTATTATTAAAAAACTGTCCAT
The DNA here is from genome assembly GCA_029267975.1 of Clostridiales bacterium. Lineage (GTDB taxonomy): Bacteria > Bacillota > Clostridia > Lachnospirales > Lachnospiraceae > Mobilitalea. The sequence goes on along the minus strand of JAJUHH010000108.1, from coordinate 6,280 downwards.
CCGATTGCTACTCTCCTCTTTTTACCGCTTGTTCATAACGACAAAAGTTTATCATACAATTCCAATTATTTCAATATTGACTGAATATATTTAAGCAAAACTTAATATTTATTCGCAATTTAAACTATTGCAGTAGTAATCCTTTACTCTCTTAAGGTATCGTGAGCTTCACTGACTATCTGTCCTATCTTGACAGGAGAGATTTCATCGCCCTTACGATCCTCTGGTAATTCCTCTTGCTTATATTTTCGCAAATATAATAAATATTCAATATTACCCTCAGGCCCCTTAATGGGGGAATAGTCCAGATCCAGGCAGTCAAAACCGATGGTTCTTGCATAGGAAACAACCAGATTGATTACTTCCTCATGAACCTTACTGTCTCTGACAACGCCCTTCTTTCCTACCTTATCCCTACCGGCTTCAAATTGTGGCTTAATAAGGCAAACTACCTCACCCTCCGGAAGTAAGAGCTCCCAGACAGGCTGTAGTACCTTTGTCAATGAGATAAAGGAAACATCAATGGAGGAAAAGGCTATCCTGTCAGGCAGCTGATCTGGGGTGAGATAGCGGATATTGGTCTTCTCCATGGATACCACCCGCTCATCCTGGCGAAGCTTCCAGGCCAGCTGGTTGGTTCCAACATCTACAGCATATACCTTGACTGCACCGTTCTGGAGCATACAGTCCGTAAAACCTCCCGTAGAGGAGCCTACATCCATACAGACTTTCCCCTCCAGCTTAATCCCATAGCGTGCAATCGCTTTCTCAAGCTTTAATCCGCCGCGACTCACATATCGGAGCGGGTTTCCCTTTACTTCTATACTAACCTCTTCCGGAAATGTGCTTCCTGCCTTATCCTCACGCTGACCGTCAACAAAAACATTGCCGGACATAATGATTGCCTTAGCCTTTTCCCTTGATTCTGCAAGGTTGCGATTCACCATTAATACATCTAGTCGTTCCTTCATTCCTGCTCTCTTTCCATATCACTGCTTCTATCAAAATTATCTGCTGTTATCTTAAAATTATTTGATTAACAGATCATAAAGCAATTACAGCATCTCAATTATTCTGTTTACAATACTCTGAGGATCCAGTCCAAACCTTTGATGCAGCTCATTCACACCACCGTGCTCAATGAACTGATCCGGAACGGAGATATTAAGGAACTTCACATTCCTTACATCCCTTTCACAAAGATAATCTGCAACCTTCTGACCGTAACCGCCGCTCTTAACATTTTCCTCAAGGGTAACAATCAGCTTGTGCTTCTCAAATAATTCCTCAAGTATCTCTTTATCAATGGGCGAGACAAAGCGTGCATTGATTAAGGTAGGAGTAATCCCCTGGGCAGCAAGGACTTCCACCACCTCGACACCTGTCTTGACCATACTGCCTACAGCCAGGATAGCTACGTCAGTACCTTCCATCAGCTTCTCTGCCTTACCATATTCAATCGGCGCCTGATGGTCGGCTAACCCGGTATAAGCATCCCCCTTGGGATAACGGATCGCAACAGGGCCATTATAATCTACCGCATAGCGCAGCATTTCTTCAAGCTCATACTTGTTCTTTGGTGCCATTACTAAAAGGTTTGGTATATGCGACAGGAAGGACAGATCAAAGGTACCCTGATGGGTTTTGCCGTCTCTGCCTGAGATTCCCGCACGGTCAATGGCAAAGACTACCGGCAGACCGTTGATGCACACATCGTGAATAATTTGGTCATAGGCCCTTTGCAGGAAGGTGGAATAAATGGCTACTACCGGTTTATATCCGCCCATGGCAAAGCCAGCGGCAAAGGTTACCGCATGCTGCTCCGCTATTCCCACATCAAAGAAACGATCCGGGAACTGCTTCTTAAAATCATACAGGCCTGTACCAAAGGGCATGGCTGCCGTAATTGCCACTACCTTTTTATTCTCCCTTGCAAGCCGTATCATAGCATCAGAAAATGTCTTGGTATAGGAAGGGGTTTTATCCTCCCTGAGGGATGCTCCGCTTTTGATATCAAAGGGCTCAACACTATGAAAACGTGCCGGATAGTTTTCTGCAAGCTGATATCCTTTACCCTTCTTTGTGATCACATGTACTACCACAGCCTTCTTTGCCCTGGAGGCTGCATCAAAAGCCATCAGCATCTGTGAGATATTATGCCCATCGATGGGTCCGATATAGGTAAGCCCCATATCCTCAAAAAACATGCTGGGCAACATAAAATATTTAATCGCATCCTTAGAACGCTTTAATTTTTCTACAAGCACTTTACCTACACCCGGCATCTGGTTCAGGGTGCTCTCCATATTCTCCTTAAAGCCGGTATAGCCTGAGCTGGTTCGCAGCTTTCCCAGATAATTGGCAAGGCCGCCAACATTTTCAGAGATAGACATATTATTATCATTGAGTACAATGATAAAATTGGTCTTTAGCCTTCCCGCATTATTTAAGGCTTCAAAAGCCATTCCTCCAGTTAAGGCACCATCTCCCAGAACTGCAACCACCTTATTGCTGCCACCGCTTAAATCTCTGGCCTTCACCAGTCCGAGGGCTGCGGAAATGGCGGTTGAGCTGTGTCCGGTATCGAAGGAGTCACATTGGCTTTCCTCTCTCTTTGGAAATCCACTCAAGCCGTCAATCTGTCTTAAGGAAGAAAACAATTCCTTCCTCCCTGTGAGCACCTTATGAACATATGCCTGATGCCCCACATCCCAAACCAGCTTATCCTGAGGAAATCCTAAAAACAGGTGCAGTGCCATAGTAAGCTCCACGACACCAAGATTGGAGGCTAGATGCCCTCCTGTTTTACTTACATTTTGTATTAAAAAGCTGCGAATCTCTTCTGCCAGCTTATCATGATCCCTCTGATCTATCTTCTTAATATCATTTGCTTGGTTGATACTGTCCAGTAGTTTCGGCAAGTGACCCACCTCTTTTCCCGCTTAATATGCTCTATTAATCAGTTTTAAAATTAATTTACGTAAAAACTCATTCTGATGGGGTAAGGCTTCATAAGCCTGAATGGCCCGATTTGAGATACGGGCAACTTCGTTCTCTGCACTTACCAGATCCATCAGAGTCATATAGGTTGTCTTATCATTCTTTTCATCACTAAGGATTGGCTTTCCCAGCATCTCCGGGGTGCTGGTAACATCCAGAATATCATCTCTGATCTGAAATGCCAGCCCGATATCTCCGGCAATCTGTTCCACTTTATCTGCATAAAGGCTGCCTGCTCCGGCCAGGATTGCTCCAATCATCATGGAGGCTTCAATCAAGGCTCCTGTCTTTAAACGATACATATGATCCAGACGACTTCTTGAAGGAGTTCCCTTACTGCCTTCCATATCAATTACCTGACCGCCAATCATGCCGTATATTCCCGCTTTCCCAGCCAACACCCGCATGGCCCATGCTATATTCTTATAGATCACAAGCTGCTGCTCTGTTGCAAGTTCCGGAATATGGTCAAAGGCTTTTACCGCAGTTTCAAAAGCATAGTTAAGCAAACCATCCCCCGCCAGGATACCCATTGCTTCACCATATACCACATGGGTCGTCTTTCTGCCCCGACGATACTCATCGTTATCCATTGCCGGAAGATCGTCATGAACCAGAGAATAGGTGTGGATCATCTCTATCGCTGCCATAAAGGGCTCAAGAATTGTCCTGTTCTGACCGCCAAACAGCAGATAGGTCTGCTCCATCAGCATCGGCCGAAGGCGCTTCCCTCCCGCCATCAGGCTATAATTCATAGCAGACATGATGAGCTTCTGGCTTCCTTCTTCTCTGGGAATAAATTTATTCAAGATATCTTCAATCTCATTAACCTTTTTCTGCAGTTCCTGATCAAAGTTCATTGGACTCTCCATTATCACTTAATAGGATTAACTCCTTCTCTACCTTATCTATGGAATCATTACATAATTTAAGAAGCTTCATTCCCTCCTGATACAGGGTAAAGGAATCCTCCAGTGTTACATCCGGCCTTTCAAGCTCCTCCAGAATATGATTCAACTTTTCAAAGGATTCTTCTAATTTCATCTCTTTTTCAGCCATAGCAGTTACCATACCTTTCTAAAATACAGCTCATTTCCTAATACAGCTCACTGGCAATTTCAGTCCATTGCTGATATACCTGCGTTATATATCTTAATCTCTTTAACAGCGCTTTTTTTCACACAATTCTTCCACTCTGGCCTTAATATCACCATCTAACAAGGATACCGTCAGCAGCTCCTTCTCCTTGACTTTACTGATGCTTTGCACCGGTATATTGTCCTCTCCAACAATCAGAGCATAGCCCTTACTAAGCTTAGACAAGGGAGAAAGTCCCTCCAGCCTTGCTATGTATAATTCCAATCGATGACGCTTCTCCTTCAGCTTCTGATTCATCCTGGCTTTCAGCTTATCTTCTGCCTCCATCAGATATTGCCTCTTCTGCTTCAGCTGATAAGCCGGACTAGCATAGAGCAAACGAAGCTTATATTGCTTTACCAAACTCTGATACTGGTCAAGCTTCTGCTGCAACTCTCTGATCAGCTTACGATGATAGTCCTTTAACTGACGATCCAGCTCCAGATACTCATTTACAGCCAGCTCCGCTGCTGCAGATGGGGTCGGTGCCCTTAGATCAGATACAAAGTCAGCAATCGTCGTGTCAGTTTCATGACCAACCGCTGATATGATCGGTGTCTTACACTCATAGATGGCTCTAGCCACAATTTCTTCATTAAAGGCCCACAGATCCTCGATGGATCCACCGCCTCTGCCTACAATAATGGTGTCGACCCCCAGCTTGTCCAAGGCCTTAATTCCCCGAACCACACTCTCAGCGGAGCCCTGCCCTTGTACCTGAGCCGGATACAATATCAATTGAACGTAAGGATTACGACGTCTCGATATATTAATAATATCCTGAATTGCTGCTCCCGTGGAGGCGGTAACGATCCCCACCTTCTTGGGGTACTTGGGAATAGGCTTCTTATGGTCCTGATCAAACAACCCTTCCGCCGCCAGATCCTTCTTTAGCTTCTCGAATTTCTCATACAGAATACCTTGTCCGTCCAAACGGATTTCATTGGCATACAGCTGGTATTTTCCGTCTCTCTCATATACATTGACGCTTCCTAAGGCAATTACACTTTGCCCTTCCTCCAGCTTAAAATTAAGCCCTCTTCTTTGGCCTGCAAACATCACGCACGCCAATTGCCCCTGAGCATCCTTCAGTGTAAAGTATATATGCCCAGAGGTATGATATTTACAATTGGAGACCTCGCCCTTTACATACACATGGCTTAGTAGCTGATCCCGCATGAACATGTTCTTAATATAATAATTAATCTGTGTAACCGAATAAGCCTGCATACTACCTCCTCAGGTAAAGCGAGCAAAAATTAGCACGGAGACTATATAATGATTATCATATCATCACTTCAGGCTAACTTTGCCAGCACTCCATTGACAAAGCTGGGTGATTCATCTCCTCCGAACTTCTTTGCCAGCTCCACTGCCTCATTAATGGCCACCTTATTCGGAATCTCCTCATCAAAGCGCAACTCAAACACTGCCAACCGCAGGATGGTCAGATCCACCTTACCCATACGATTTAGCTTCCACCCAGTTGAGGTTTCAGAAAGTATGGCATCTATCTCATCAATCTTATCTACAATGGATTGAAAACGTGAGGTCAGGTAGGAATATTCCTCTATAGTCGGCTTCTCCAATTCGGAGATGTACAGCTCGATCTGTTCTTTCAATTCATTTGCCTCATGAAAATCCTTGCGAAAAAGCATAAGGAAAATATGTTCTCTTATTTCTCTTCTTGTCACAGTGTGATCCTCCTAACCTGCGTTTAAAAATAGCTTTTTATTATCACCTTTACCACATGAATAGGGCTACCATACTTTGCGGCAGCCCTTAGAATCTTTACTCTTTTACGATATTAACACCAGCGATTCTGATGTTAACTTCTTTGACCTGCAAACCAGTCATATTCTCTATGGCCAGCTTTACTTTTTCCTGTACTTGCTTTGCAGTCTCAGGAATTCCATATCCGTAATCAAGGGTAAGAGCCATATCTACGGATACGGCATCCGGACTAACCATTACCTTAACTCCCTTGGACAGGTTCTTTTTACCCGCTAACTTACCGGTAAGCTCATTGGCAGGATTCCCGGAGGTTGCAGACACTCCCTTTACTTCTGTTGCAGCAAGTCCGGCGATTGTAGCTACCACTTCGTCTGCAATCTGCACTTCCCCAACCTTACCATTTTCATGA
>JAJUHH010000107.1 GCA_029267975.1 Clostridiales bacterium | reverse complement strand
TTTTCTCAATTTTGTTCACAAAATTTTCGTAATCTGGGTGTAGAATTGGAATTATTGAGGGTTCGGTTTTGCCCGGTTCTAAGGTGGACAGGGAAAGCACGGACAAATATTATAAGGAGGAGAAAATTTTGATTGAGGTAAAAAATTTAGTGAAACGTTACGGTGATCATACCGCTGTGGATCATTTAACCTTTACCGTTGAAAAGGGACAAATCCTGGGTTTCCTGGGTCCCAATGGTGCCGGTAAGACGACAACTATGAACATAATTACCGGTTATATATCGGCAACAGAAGGTTCGGTACTGGTAAATGGGAAGGACGTGTTTGAGGAGCCGGAAGAAGTAAAGAAAATGATCGGCTATCTGCCAGAATTTCCGCCCCTCTACCCTGACATGACAGTCAGAGAATATCTTAACTTTGTTGCTGACATTAAGAAGGTGAAGAAGAGTGAGAAGAAGCAGATGATTGAAGACATCATGCATGCAACCAGAATCACCGCTATGTCCGGCCGTCTGATCAAGCACTTATCCAAGGGTTATAAGCAAAGAGTCGGTTTAGCTCAGGCTATTATGGGATATCCTGAACTGATTATTCTAGACGAGCCTACCGTTGGCCTTGACCCGAAGCAGATTATTGAAATCCGTGAATTGATTAAGGAATTAAGCAAGAAACATACCATTATTTTAAGCTCACATATTATGCAGGAAGTAAGTGCAGTCTGTGATACGATTATGATTATTGACCGGGGTAAATTAATTATTTCTGATAAGCCGGAGAACTTAAGTGTACGCCTTGGTGCTACAGGAGGTTTAAAGCTCTCAGTCAAGGGAAATAAGCAGACAATTATCACAGCCTTAAAGAAAGTACGTCGGATCAAGAAAATCAAGGAAAATCCTCCTGTCAGCGAAGGTGTTGTTGAGCTTACCGTATTCTGCGGTGAGAAGGAGGATATCAGAGAAGAAGTATTCAATGTGCTTGTGGAAGCAAAGACACCTATCCTTGAGATGCAATCCATCCGCATGAGTCTGGAGGATATCTTCCTTAAGGTTACCAATAAGGATAAGCCAACACCCATTGAAGTGGATGCTGCTCCTGTTTTTGCAGCTCAGGATGAGACAGAGATTGCAGTTAATCAGGAGGAAGAGACGGATCCTGCGGCAGAGTCAGAAACGGTCGCAAATAACGAGAATAAGGAGGTAAGCTCAGATGTTGGCAATATATAAAAAGGAGTTACGTTCCTATTTTACTTCGATGATCGGATATGTATTTATCTCCGTATTCCTGCTGATTGTCGGAATTTTCTTTGTAGTGCAGAACCTGTTGTCCCAGTCTGCCAATATTGAATATACCCTATCCAGTATTACTTTTGTGTTTGTATTATTGGTTCCCCTCTTGACCATGAGAATCATGGCAGAAGAGAATAGGCAGAAGACGGACCAGCTGCTCTATACCTCTCCGGTAACCGCTAATGGTATTGTGATGGGTAAATTTCTGGCAGTATTTAGTATCTTCGGTATCGTCATGCTGATTACCTGCCTGTTCCCGCTGATTATGAAGCTTTACGGTACGGTTCCTATGGCCTCCGGCTATGCAAGTATTTTCGGCTTCTTACTGTTAGGAGCTGCTTACCTGTCCATCGGTCTCTTTATCTCCTCTCTGACGGAGAGCCAGGTGGTTGCGGCAGTTGTAACTTATATCGTATTTTTACTTACCATCCTGATGGATGGAATAGCCAGTGTTGTTCCAACCAGCAATAAATCTACAGCAATGATATATGCTGTTGTTGTGATTGCAATCTGTGCGCTCTTATATTTAATGATGCATAACATCGCCATATCTGTTCTGGTTGGTATCCTGGGAGAAGCAGCCCTTGCGGCAGTATATTTTATTAAGCCTACCCTATTAGATGGATCTCTGACCAGAGTTCTTGGCTGGCTTTCCGTAATCAATCGTTTTGATTCCTTTACCTATGCTACCTTTAATGTGGCAGCAGTTGTTTATTACCTTAGCATCACCTTCCTCTTCGGATTTTTAACCACACAGGTTATTGCGAAGAAGAGATGGAGCTAATGCCAGATCGAGTGAAAGGAGAATGATACGGTGAAAAATAAAGCAATGAATGAAGAAAAGGTAAGCCGAACCGGAAGTTTGAAAGCCTCCTTTACAGGCAGAAAGTTTCGCAGCGGTGCTTATGTGACAATATTATCTACAATTGTCGTAGTAATCGTTCTGGTGGTAAATATGATGATTTCCTCCATGAACATAGAATTTGATCTAAGCTCCAAGAATATGTATACCCTGACCCAGGATACCAAGGATCTGGTGAAATCTATTGAGGATGATATCACCATTTACTATATGGTACAGACAGGATCGGAGCAGGAGATGTTTACCAAGATTGTTGATAAGTACGAAGCCTTGTCTGGTAATATCAAGGTAGAATACAAGGATCCCTTACTTTACCCTCAATTTGCTTCTGAATACACCGATGAGACTGTTTCGAATAATAGTCTGATTGTTGTAAATAATACCAATGGTAAGTCTAAATATATTACAAGCAGTGATATGCTGGTTACGGAGTTTAATTACCAGACCTATCAGACAACTACCACAGGGATCGATGTGGAAGGCGAGATTACTTCCGCCCTTCAGTTTGTTACCAGTGAAAACTCAGCAGTAATGTACGCTGTATCAGGACATGGGGAAGCTGAAGCCGGTTCTCTTTTTGAAGAAAGCTTATCAAAGATGAATGTTGAGATAAAGGACCTGCAGACCATGTCTGTGGAAAGTATTCCTGAGGACTGCACTGTCTTATATATCAATTGCCCTACCATTGATCTCTCAGAGGAAGAAACCACGATGATCAAGGATTATCTGACTGCTGGCGGAAATGTAATCGTTACATTAAACTATAGATCTGTAGGACTTCAGAACTTTGCGTCCATTCTGGATTATTATGGTTTAAAGATGGTGGATGGAATCGTATTTGAAGGTAATAACAATATGCGTTCGGGATATCAGCCGATCGTATTAATTCCTAATATTGAAAGCAGTGATATTACTACCAAGGTAAGAAGCGGAGATGTTCCGGTGATTATGGCACAGTGTACAGGTATCCTGACAACAGATACCACAAGAAGCAGTCTAAGCTTTACTCCGCTGTTAACAACCTCTGATGCTTCCTATGCTAAGACAAATTATAATACAACAATTGAGAAGCAGAACGGTGATGTGGAAGGACCCTTCAATCTGGGTATATTGTCCAGTGACAGCTATAATGGTACTACTTCCAATCTGCTTGTATTTGCTACAGAATATACTTTTGATGACAGCATGCTTACCTATGGAAATATTGATTTATTAACCGGTAGCTTAGGATACTTTATAGGCGATACCAGCACCATTTCCATACCTACCAAGAGTCTGGAAGCGGATTTGATCTATCCTACCGGACAGGATATCATTATGTGGGGTATCGTTATTATCATCGTTGTTCCGGCAGCCATCTTAGCAACCGGTATTTGGGTTAGCTTAAGAAGGAGGAAGAAATAATGGCAAAAAGAAAGAAAAGAAATGCAGTTACCCTGCTTTCCCTTCTTGTCATATTAGCGGCACTCATCGGTGTTTATTATTGGTACAGAAACCGGCCCGAAGACTCAGAGGATACAACCAAGGATAGCGAAAAAATCGAACTCATCATGATAGATCAAGAACAGTTAGTCAGACTGCATTATATCTATGATGATGCGGATCTGATCCTGGTAAAAGACGGGGATACCTGGAAGTCAGAGGCAGAGCCGGACAGACCCATCGATCAGGATCATGTGAGCAGCATGATAGGATATATTGATGATCTTACCGCAAGCAAGCTGATTACCGAAGCGCCTGAGAATCTGGCAGACTTTGGTCTGGACAAACCGACCTCTTATCTTCAGGGCACCCTTGCCGACGGCAGTACAGTAACCCTTAAGGTGGGGAATAAGGTAAGCACCGGTGACGGCTACTATGCAATGGTAAATGAGGATAATACGGTTTATATGATTGCAAACTACATCGGTAACAGCTTTCAGTATTCCAACCTTGAAATGACTGCTGTACCGGATACCTTATCCATAGATGCGGCAAGCATTAAGCATATTACCATTGATCTGCGTGACGGTGAGGATTTTGAGCTGCTTTATGATGACAGCGGCCACCGCTATGACAGCAGCGGCTCAAAGCTGAATTCATGGTATATCCTGAAGCCTTACAAAGAAGGCTACACTGCTGACAGCTCTGAAGTATCCACCCTGCAAAGCAATTATAGCTCCTTTGATTATATCAGCTGTGTGGATTACAAAGCTGCCGATCTTGGCAAATATGGTTTGGGAACCCCTATGGCAACCATTGATCTAGAGTATACCGTTACCCGTACTGAGGAGCTGGAGGAGCCGGAGACGGATCCTGAGACCGGGGAAGAGATAACGGAAAAGACCTACTATGACCCCAAGGAGTTTACTTTGTTCGTCGGAAATTTGGATGAGAAGGAAGACTATTATGTCATGATCGAGGGTACCAAGGCAGTATATACCATGGATAAGGATGACATTGATAAGATGATTAATATAGACACCTTCGGTCTGCTTAATCGTTTTGTGCTAATTCCGAATATCGATCGTGTTGATAAGGTAGAGGCAGATATCCAAGGCAGCAGATACACTATGGCTATGACACGGACAACATCCAAAAACGATGAAGGGGAAGATGAGGTTGAGACTACCTATACCTATAATGGTAATACGGTAGAGGAGACTACATTTAAGAAGGTATACCAGACCATAATCTCAGCCATGATTGATGCCGAGATTAAGGAAGAGATCAGTATACCTCTGACAGAACCTTATGTTACTCTAACCTTTTATCTGAATGATAATACTACTGTATCAGCCTCCTATTATCTTTATAACGACAGCTTTGCTATTATAGAAAGCAATGGCGAGACCCGCTTCTTTGCAGATAGGAGAAAAATCGAGGAAATAGCAAAGGCTGTTCAGGAGTTTAAGGAAGCTTCATAAGAGGATAACACTACTACAAGCAAACGCCGCGAAAGCGGCGTTTTTTATATAAGAAATTTTTAGAAAAATTTTTATACGATAAAAATTAAGCAGTTAAGTGAAAGTGCAACCGTCAGAATAATTGCCAAGGGCTGAAGGGTATGACTACAGATGGGAGTGGAATAACAGATAAGGAGTTTAAAATATCTTGGAACTTGTACGAATATTAGCCGCATTGACATAATATATTAGCATATGGGATAATGAATTAAGGTCAAAGGTGATTACATACCTGGAACAGGAGCAGCCATGAATATAAAAGGAAAACTTATTTTAATCGGAATTTGTATCGTTATCGTAATCACAATATTTACAGTAAATGTGGTTCGAAGGATCAATGAGAAGAATGAGCAGAGACAGGAGAATAACCTATTACAGGAAGATGTGATTACTCATGCGGAGGCATATCGTCTTCTCAGCTACCTGGAGTATGATCGTAAGGAAAGGGTAAGCCTTACAAAGGGAATAACTTATTCCAACAGCGAGCTGTCAGGTTGGTATGATTCCTTTGTGAATGCGGTATGGAAGATGGGCCTCATAGATCAGGAGGTAAAGCAGTCTCCCGAGACGGCCTTGACCTATGGGGAGTGCAAGGAATTAATCGACAGGCTGATTATGAATCAGCCTGCCTATCAGGCAGCGTATTCCGAACTATCCTTTGAGTTTGCCAAAGCAGATCGGGACATGTTGCTGCAGGACTTTCTGGAGCTTTATATGGCACTGCTTGCTATCCTCCCGGAAGAGGATCAGAAGCTGAAGGAGGAGACCCTCCTGGTGCTGGGAAGTGAGACTGCTGAGGATGGGACAAACCGTATGATTACAAATACGGGAAAACTTATGTATGACTATGCTGCAAATTATGTGTTTTACTATAATAAGCTGAAGCAAGGTTTGTCTGAGGAGGCTTCCCAGGATACAGAGGGAGAAGATGGTCAATCAAACAGCAGTGAAGTTCAGGGAGAGCAGCAAAAAGATCTGATCACACAATACCTGGACAAAGGGATCAAGGCACTGGTGTGTGATCAGGAGTTGGTATATATCTATGATGAGACAACAGAACCCATTGCAATCCATAATCTGTGGATTGAGAAGGGAGAAGGTACTCAGATTGATGTCTTTGTCAATGGAATAGAGAGAAGCTTTACAGCTAAGGCGAGACTCTCTCAGAATATAGAAAAGGTCATCGGTGATCTTACCATTGAAAACGGTAAAGTTGTGAAAATCCTGCAGAAGCCGGATGTTATCCAAGGAAAGGTATTACAGACAGGAAAAGACTTTATCGAAATTGAAGGTTATGGAAAGATACCTCTGGAAGAGGATTATAAGATATATCGTGTCTACGGAAAAATGTCCATGGAGCCCACTACCAGCATCCTTGTTGGTTATGAGAACACGGACTTTGTTGTATCCCTGGGCAAGATCAGTGTAGCCTTGATCACCCAGAGCATCAAGGCCGAGAATATTCGTGTGATTCTTCGTACTAACGGCTATCAGGGGTATTATCATGATAAGATAGAGCTTACAGCAAACAGTGATTTTACCATCAGTAATAAGGATACAAGTAAGTCCTATAAAAAAGGGGAGAAGGTTACCATAGCTCCTGGTGATGAGCTGCTTACACAGGGTAGGGTGAAGATTGAGACGGCAGAGGAGGATGCCAGGATTGAACTTCTTTCCATTGAACGCTATGATGGGAATCCCAAATACCGGGGAACCATGGAGATCTCCCAGGAAGCTGAAGGATTACTGCTGATCAATGAACTGCCCCTGGAGGAATATCTGTATGCGGTAATACCCAGTGAGATGCCCACCTATTATGGCCTTGAGGCTTTGAAGGTTCAGGCAGTATGTGCAAGAAGCTATGCATACCGTCATCTTCTAGCCAATAGCCTAAGCCAATATGGGGCACATGTGGATGATAGTGTGAGTTATCAGGTCTACAACAATATTCCTGAGAATGAGGACTCCATCCTGGCGGTAAAAGATACCTATGGGAAGGTCATTGAATATAATGATGAGGTTATAACAGCTTATTATTTTTCCACCTCCTGCGGACATACAGCGAAGGCGTCTGATGTGTGGGCTAATGATGTACAGCTCCCTTATCTGGAGGGAAAGCTTCTAACCATGGCTGGGGATGCTCAGGATGTTCCTGCGGAAAGTAATCCTGCAGCCTTATATGAAGATTTGTCCTCAGAAGATAGCTTTCGCAGCTTTATTAAGGGAACGGATGTGGTTACTACAGACAGTGATTTCAACTGGTACCGCTGGAAAGTAACCATAGATGCAAAGACAATCAGGAAAGCCATCGACCAGAACCTGGCCAATCGCTATAATGCGAATCCACAGCTGATCCAAACCAAGACAGGTAAGGATAAGACAAGCGGAAATGATATTTATGAAAGTATACCGGTGGATACGGTAGGGGATATTGTGGATATCTCAGTGCTAAAAAGAGAAAGCAGTGGAATTATCTCCGAGCTTTTAATCACCGGCAGTAAGAAAACCATTAAGGTGAGGACAGAGTATAATATCCGCTTGCTCTTAGCTCCCATTGGGGCTGCAGTTGAGAGGCAGGATGGCAGTAAGGTTGAGAATTTAAGCCTCTTGCCAAGTGCCTTTTTCACCATTGATAAAGAAGAAAAGAGCGGTAAAATCAGCAGCATAACATTAACAGGCGGTGGTTATGGCCATGGAGTGGGAATGAGTCAGAACGGAGTAAAGACCCTGGCGGATTCCGGTGAGGATTATGAAACGATTGTAAAGTACTTCTATGAAGGAACACAGATCGGCTTTATTTACGAATAGAGGCTTCTTTTAGTGGCCTGCTGTAGATCAGCTTAATCTTCTGGATAAAGTTCTTATTCTCAAACATAAGATTAAATTCTGCGCCGAGAAATAGAATGTACATGCAGAAGTAAAGCCACAGCATAAATAGAACAACAGCTGTCAGGCTTCCGTAGGTAGAAGCATAGTTAGAGAAGTTATCAATGTAATAGGAAAATGCGTAAGAAAAGCCCATCCAGCCTGCGGAACAGAGCATTGCTCCGGGAAGCTGGCTGGAAAAACAGCATTTCCGATTGGGTATCACAATATAAATAAATAAGAAGAAGATAATCAGGATAATAAAACCGATAATGGTTCTGAGGCTGATGATCAAAAATGCAGTATCCCGCAGGATCGGAAGCTTCTGCTCAATCCAGTAATACAAGCGGTTGCCAAATACAAATAAAACCATAGTAAGGATAATCATAATGGCAAAGATCAGCGTGTATAGGGCCGAGAAGGCGCGAAGCAACAAGCCGTTTCGAGTCTCCTCAATCTCGTTAACGGAGTTAAGCCCCTGCATAATCGCCAGAAAACCTTTGCCTGCGGACCACAGAGCGGTGATTGCAGTCACTGAAATTAAGGTGGTGGAGGCAGTCGTAGTGTAGATTTCATAAACAATGGACTGAACCATGGCGTTGATGGTAC
>JAJUHH010000106.1 GCA_029267975.1 Clostridiales bacterium | reverse complement strand
GGGAGTGGATACCTCCTCCAGAAGCTCATATTTGTTCTGAGTCAGATAAGCTTCTATGTCTTCCTTGATTCCGGAAGCAATCATGTTATCAAATAAGAGCAGTGTCTCACTGCCGCTTTCCGTAATTCGGTAAAGGGTGCTGTTGCGAATGGTATTTGTTGTGATATAAGCATCATCGATTAATTCCGAGATGGCTCTCTGTATATTAAAATAATTGGTATACTCCTTCTCCAGTATAAATGCAGTCAATTGTGCATTGGTTAAGGGAAAATTAACTCTATTAAGGATATAAAGTATGATCAGCTTATATAACATAAAAGTATCAGACTGCATGGCGACCTCCTTATCAAAAATTCCAACCTTTCTTTCCTGTCTTCAGGAGGCTTCCTCCTTCCTTCAGATCTTTATGGTTGAAAACATTAATCTACCTTACCATATCGTTTTCCCTGCCAGGTATTCAGCTCCTTTAATCTGTGGTTGATGCTGTTTAATACCAGTTTTTTATTGCTGCTCCATAGAGGTGCCAGCAGGAGCTGTTTGGGCCCGTCCCCGGTCAATCTATGGATAATCACATCTTCCGGAAGCAACTCAAGGCACTGAATAAGCAGATCAACATATTCCTCCAGGGACAGAACCTCTGTAAATGCGCCATTTTCATAAAGATGTCCCAGCTCAGTACCCTTTAAGATATGAAGCAGCTGCAATTTAACCCCATGCAGCGGAAGACTGGATATATATTCCACGGTTTTTAACATATCATGTTTTGTTTCCTTTGGCAAGCCCAGAATAATATGGACGATCACCGGTATATGCAAAGCTGCAAGCTTATTTACGCAATTTTCGAATACGCTGAGGGGGTAGCCTCTGCGGATAAAATGGGAAGTTTCCTCATGCATGGTTTGCAGACCGAGCTCGATCCATATGGGCTTTATCTGCTGTAATTCCGCCAGTAATGCAAGGATTTCCTCATCAATACAATCCGGCCGGGTGGCGATGGATAAGAGGACAATATCCGGATGCATCAGTGCCTGAGTAAAGAGTTCCCGAAGGTAGGAAACCGGTGCATAAGTATTGGTATAGGATTGAAAGTAGGCAATATATCCCACCTGCTCTGAGCCGGAAAGCTTGGGGGCAATTCTTTTCTTGGCCGCTTCGATCTGCTCTGTGACAGAGGATTTGAGCCCTTCGGCAAAATCACCGGAACCGCCCTCGGAGCAGAAGATACAACCTCCCCTGCCCAGGGTACCGTCACGGTTGGGACAAGTCATGCCGCCGTCCAGGGATAATTTATAGATTTTACCGCCATAGGTCTTTTTTAGCTCATAATCCAGAGAATGATAACGTTTCTGTCCCCACATCATATATGCGCTTTCACTGCAGCACTGACTGCATCACTCACTCTCGGATCGAAGGCCTGTGGCATGATGTTCTCTTCGTTCAGCTCCTCCTCGGCAACCAGTCCCGCAATGGCAAGGGCAGCAGCCAGCTTCATTTCCTCTGTGATCTGTGTGGCACGGCCCTCCAGTGCACCCCGAAAAATTCCCGGAAATGCCAGTACATTATTTACCTGATTGGGGAAATCGCTTCGCCCGGTAGCCACGATACGGGCACCGGCTTCCTTAGCCAGATCCGGCATAATCTCAGGAGTGGGATTGGCCATGGCAAATAGGATCGCATCCTTATTCATGGAAGCTACCATTTCCTTAGTCACAATATTCGGAGCGGATACACCCACGAAAAGGTCTGCACCCTTGAGTGCATCGGCTAAGCTGCCGTTTCTATTCTCCAGGTTGGTTACAGAGAGCATTTGCTTCTGAATCCAGTTAAGGCCTTCGTAATCCTTTGAAATAATTCCCTTTTTATCACATAGGATCAGCTGCTGAAAGCCGTAGCTGAGTAAAAGCTTAGCGATAGCAATACCGGCAGAACCGGCACCGTTGACGACCACCTTGCAGTCTTCCTTCTTTTTGCCGGTAACCTTTAAGGCATTAATAGCGGCGGCCAATACTACGATTGCCGTACCATGCTGATCATCATGGAATACAGGGATATCCAGTAATTGCTTCAAACGCTCCTCAATCTCAAAGCATCTGGGAGCTGAGATGTCTTCCAGGTTTATTCCGCCAAATCCGGGAGCAATGGCAAGTACGGTCTTAATGATCTCTTCGGTATCCTGGGTATCCAGGCAGATGGGAACAGCATTTACACCGCCAAACTCTTTAAAAAGAACAGCCTTTCCCTCCATGACGGGCATGGCTGCATAGGGGCCGATATTACCAAGGCCCAGGACCGCGCTTCCGTCGGACACCACAGCAATGGTATTGGCCTTCATGGTATAGCGATAGGCTTCCCCTTTATCCTTGGCAATCACTCTGCAAGGCTCGGCTACACCGGGGGTATAGGCTACTGACAGGTCCTCCCGGGACTTCACCGGTGCCTTTGAGCTGATCTCCAGCTTCCCCCTCCACTCTTCATGTTTTCGCAATGCCAGCTCATTGATATTCATGTTTCCTTACCATGCCTTTCTCTAAGTAGTAAATTTATTGCCTCAAATCAAATGTTTACCTTATCATAACATTAGTAAATGGCCGAATCAAGTGGCATTACTTTGTGGGAAAAAGGGAAAAATAGTAATAATGAATTAAAAGAAAATGCTTCCATTTATAAGAAACCTGTTGTATAATGTCCGTAATAAGCAGATTAGTCCGTGACAGGAGAAGTATTCCTATGTCTGATCTGCACTTTACACTTATGTAGGATAATCTATGGACAATTCCATCAATGTAAGTTTTCTGAATCACTTCTTCATAAAATTCCGTAAGATAATCCAATCTTAGAGAAAAGAGGGCTGTATAAATGGCAAATCAGTTTGATTCAATGACTCTTGTCAATTTAAGGGAGTTAGCAAAGGAAAAAGGTTTAAAAAACATTACTTCTCTGAAGAAAGGTGAACTGATCGAAGCACTTGTGAAGCTGACTTCAGAGGAGGGAGCAAAGAACGAGAGGACAGAAATGAAGGCAACAGAAGCAGCGGAGAAGAAACCGGAAGCACAGACACAGGTAGCAGAGAAGAAACCGGAAGCACAGACACAGGTAGCGGAGAGGAAACCGGAAGTACAGACACAGGCTGCGGAACATCCACAGACAGCAGGAAGAGAAGAGAAGAAGACGATTGGACAGGCTGAGATGGAACAGCTGGACAGTGGGGAGACCAAAGTCGGTATTCTTGAGGTTCTTCCTGATGGATATGGCTTTATACGCTGCGATAACTATCTGCCCGGAGATAACGATGTATATGTATCACCGGCACAAATCAGAAGATTTAATTTGAAAACAGGTGATATTGTAGCCGGCAATACCAAGGTACGGAGCCAAAATGAAAAATTCAGTGCTTTATTATATGTAAAATCTGTGAACGGATTCCCCCCTTCGGAGGCTTCCAAGCGTAAGCGTTTTGAGGATTTAACACCCATTTTCCCCAATGAACGTATTCACCTGGAAACGCCGGGAGCGGGGGTATCCATGAGAATGGTGGATTTAATCTCGCCCATCGGTAAGGGACAAAGAGGTATGATCGTATCCCAGCCCAAGACAGGTAAGACAACCCTGCTGAAGCAGATTGCCAAAGCAGTAACCAGGAACCATCCGGATATGAAGCTGATCATCTTGCTGATAGACGAACGGCCGGAGGAAGTAACGGATATCAAGGAATCCATTGAGGGACGCAATGTGGAGGTAATCTATTCCACCTTTGACGAGCTGCCGGATAATCATAAGAGAGTATCCGAGATGGTAATCGAGCGTGCAAAGCGCTTGGTGGAGCATAAGCAGGATGTTGTGATTTTACTGGACAGCATTACCCGTCTGGCAAGAGCCTATAACCTGACAGTACAGCCAAGCGGCAGAACCTTATCCGGTGGTCTTGACCCGGCGGCACTTCATATGCCCAAGAAGTTCTTCGGTGCTGCCAGAAATATGAGAGAAGGCGGCAGCTTAACCATTCTGGCAACAGCCCTGGTAGATACAGGCAGCAGAATGGATGATGTGGTATTTGAGGAATTTAAAGGAACCGGCAATATGGAACTGGTGCTTGACCGCAGCCTGTCAGAGAAGAGGATCTTCCCTGCGATTGACCTGCCAAGATCCAGCACCAGAAGAGATGACCTGCTGCTAACCCAGCAGGAACTGGAAGCAACTTACCTTATGAGAAAGGCCTTAGGCGGCATGAAGTCTGAGGAGGCCTTGGAGAGAATTATTGATATGTTCCTCAGAACCAAGACCAATGCTGAATTTGTGGAGATGATCAAAAAGACCAAAATCGTCTTTTAAGGGTATTGCATTCATGTAGAACCTATGCTATAATTATAAAGCTGTTTATAAGATTGGAATTTTTATTAGAATTGCCAATAGATAAAATTAATAGATTTTAAAAGAGGTGAAAATCATGAAGGAAGGTATCCATCCCAAATATCATCAGGCTAAAGTTGTTTGCAACTGCGGTAACGAATTTGTAACAGGATCAACCAAGGAAGATATCCACGTAGAAATCTGCTCCAAATGTCACTCTTTCTATACTGGACAGGTTAAGGCTACGGCTGCTCGTGGTGCAATTGATAAATTCAACCGTAAGTATGGTTTAAATAAGTAATCAGACTTTAAGCAAAACAATATAACTTTAAAAATTGGGTTGAGGTAACTTCCTCAGCCTATTTTTAAATTGCACGGTAAGCGGATTAATCCTTGAAAACTTGTGTTGCTGGTGTGCTTGCACATACAGCTACATAAGTTTTCAAGGATAAGCGCAACAGTGAGCAATGTAACCTTCGGTTACATAAGAAAACGAATTATTCGAGTTCCTAATCTACTTATAACGAAGGATGCATTTTCAAGTTCCTAAGCTGCTTCCCATATGATATAATCGTAATATACGTTAATATACAAGACGAGAGAAAGGTTCGGGTGTTAAGATGAAACCATCAGGTATCGGAGGCATGTCTGTAATGGAAGGCGTCATGATGAAGAATAAAGACGTCTATGCTGTTGCAGTACGTAAGCCTGACAATGAAATTGTAGTCGAAGTAAATACGCACAAGGATTTCTCGGATAAAGTTAGGCTGTTTAAGCTGCCCATCTTTCGGGGGATGTTAGCTTTTGTGGACTCCCTGGTAATCGGAATTAAGGTGCTTAACTTTTCTGCCAGCTTCTTCGAAGAAGAGGATGAGAAAACTCAGGGTAAGGAGAAGCAGAAAAAGAAGGCGAGTAAAGCGGTTGATGAAGATTTCATTGTCGAAGAAGTATCCATCAGCGATAAGAAAGCCAGCAGAAAAAAAGCGGCCGGTGATAAAAAGGCTGCTAAGAAGCAGGATCGTAAATCTGAAGAATCCGGCGTCAATGCATTGCTGATGGCGGTTGCTGTATTAATTTCTATTCTTATGTCCGTGGGCTTATTCATGGTACTTCCGGTATTAATTACAGGCCTTTTCTCTAAGATTACAGATAATCGTTATTTAATAGCCTTTTTAGAAGGCGTTGTACGTCTGGCGATTTTCATTGGTTACATTCTGCTGGCCTCCAGAATGAAGGAGATCAAAAGAGTGTTCATGTATCATGGTGCGGAACATAAGACCATTAATTGTCTTGAGAATGGATTTGAACTGACCGTTGAGAATGTCAGATGGCAGACAAAGCAGCATAAACGCTGCGGAACCAGCTTTATGCTTCTGGTAGTTCTCATCAGTTTGGTATTCTTTATGATCATACCAAGCGGTGGTCTCTTGTGGAGAGTATTATCCCGTATTATTTTAGTACCTTTTATTGCAGGTATTTCCTATGAATTTATTCGCATTGCAGGTAAGAGTGAAAGTAAAGTGGTTCAGATCATCAGTCAGCCGGGTCTGTGGATGCAAGGTCTTACCACAAAGGAACCGGATGATTCCATGATTGAAGTGGCCATCGCGTCCGTGAATGCAGTTTTCGATTGGAGAGCATTTCTTGGTCTGCCGGCAGCCGAAGAGACAGAGGAGAAGGCGGCAGAAGCGGAAAATAAAACGGCTAAGACAAAGAAGGCGCAAGGGAAGACGAATAAGGGAAGCCAATCCAATAAAGGAGCGCGGGCCAATAAAGGAGCACAAGCTACTAAGAGTGAACAGCCCAATCAAGGAGCACAGTCAAATAAGGCAAGACAGTCAGGCAAATCTCCGGCTAGCCCTAAGGCGTTACCGCCCAGTGGTGCAGAAGAAGTCAGTGCTACAATGGAGCAGGATGAGCCGGCGCTCTCTGTAAAACCTCAGGTGGGTGGGCTTGCTTACACCGGCAAGGTTGCAGACACTGAGGAGATGAGAGCAAATTTAACAGGTAAAGGGCAAATCGGCCGTAATAAAGGAGCTGCTCCTATTTCTCTTAAGCCCAATCTTTCTGCAAGTGTGGAGGATGAGGAAGACGATGACATCCTGAAAGCACTTGATAAATATTTTGATGATGGCAGTAAGGATTGAAAGAACAAATCAATATCGGTTTTAGTTGCGGGTTTGTGAGGATTTTAAATGAGTACTTATAATGAAATATTACAGACTGGCCGTGAATTACTGAAACAGCAGGGAATAGCAGATGCCAATGTGGATGCATGGTATCTGCTTGCCCATGTCTGTAAGATCAATCGGACAGAGTTTTTACTAAGAAGTAACGAAGCAGTAGATAAGGCTTCTGAAGAGGCATATTTACAGTTGATTCGAAAGCGGATGACTCATATCCCGTTACAGCATATTACCGGAACACAGGAATTCATGGGTCTTGAATTTGATGTGAACCGTCATGTACTTGTTCCCCGACAGGATACTGAGACCTTGGTTCAGGAGGTTCTGAAGGTTTGTGAGGGAAAGTCAGTGCTTGATATGTGTACCGGTTCCGGTTGTATTGCCATTAGTATTGCAAAGCTTGGCAAGCCAAGCCGTACCGTGGGCGTTGATATTTCTGCCGAGGCACTGGAGCTGGCAGTAGGAAACGCCAGAAAGCATATAGTAGAAGTAGAGTTCTTACAGAGCGATCTGTTTGATCAGGTGGAAGGACAGTTTGATATTATTGTTTCTAATCCGCCTTATATACCGACCAAGGAAATTGATGATTTGATGCCGGAGGTAAGAGATTATGAACCAAGAACAGCACTTGATGGAAGCCCTGACGGACTTCTTTTTTACCGTAGGATTACATCCGCATTAGCTTTCCACTTGAAAGCTCATGGTTATGTCTTCTATGAGATCGGCCATAACCAGGGAGAAGAGGTTAGACAAATTCTGGCCAGGGAAGGCTTTACACAGATCAGGGTAATCAAGGATTTAAGCGGTCTGGATCGCGTGGTTTGTGCAGTAAAAGGAGACATTTGACCTGACCATATAATTAAGTGGAAGCAGCAGATTTAAATAACATTTGTGATATAGATGGAGGATTACCGTTATGTTTGATAAATTAGAGGATCTTCTGATTCGTTTTCAGGAAATTGAGAATGAGATGATGAGCCCTGATGTTTTAAATGATCAGAAACATTATATGAAGCTTCGAAAGGAGCATGCGGATCTTTCTGATATTGTTGAGAAATATAAGGAATATAAGGCGGTTCAGCAAAGTATTCAGGATAGTCTTGCAATGATTGAGGAAGAAAGCGACGAGGAGCTTCGGGAACTGGCTAAGGAAGAGCTGAATGAATGCAAGCAGAGACTTCCTAAAATAGAGGAAGAGTTAAAAATCTTACTTCTGCCCAAGGATCCCAATGATGAAAAGAATGTTATCGTGGAAATCCGCGGTGGTGCAGGCGGTGACGAGGCAGCACTTTTTGCGGCGGAATTATATCGTATGTATGTTATGTATGCAGAACGTAACCGCTGGAAGATCGATATGATGAACGTAAACGAAAATGGTATCGGTGGTTTTAAGGAAGTTATTTTTATGATCAACGGAAAGGGTGCCTATTCAAAACTGAAATACGAGAGTGGGGTTCATCGTGTACAGCGTGTTCCCGTAACCGAATCCGGTGGCAGAATTCACACCTCCACCTCCACTGTGGCAATTATGCCCGAGGCGGAAGAGGTTGACGTAGAGCTGGATTTAAATGATTGTAAATTTGACGTATTCCGTGCTTCCGGTAACGGTGGCCAGTGCGTTAATACCACAGACTCCGCTGTCAGACTGACACATATTCCTACGGGCATTGTGATCTCCTGTCAGGATGAGAAATCCCAGCTTAAGAATAAGGAAAAAGCGATCCGTGTTCTCCTCGCAAAGCTGTATGATCTGGAGATGGAGAAGGCCCGCAATGCGGAGGCAGAGGCCAGAAAGAGCCAGGTTGGTACCGGTGACCGTTCCGAGAAGATCAGAACCTATAACTTCCCTCAGGGACGTGTAACCGACCATAGAATCAATTTAACCATATACCAGATTGATAAAGTAATGGACGGGGACCTGGATATTCTGATCGATAGCTTAATTGCCGCTGACCAGGCCGCAAAGTTGGCAAAGTTAAATGAACAGTAATTGCCTGGTCGGCTGGAGCAAGGCCGCAAAGTTGGCAAAGTTAAATGAACAGTAATTGCCTGGTCGGCTGGAGCAAGGC
>JAJUHH010000105.1 GCA_029267975.1 Clostridiales bacterium | reverse complement strand
ATCAAAATCCTTCAGAGCATTTATTTGAGATGCTGGGACTTCCGCTAAGACCGGAGGATGGCATCATACCGGTGGGAAAGGGACGTGTGATGGTCTGGAATATTGCACCTGCCATGCTTTGCGCCACAGCAGGTATGGCAAGGGAGTATCGTACCCGTGTAAAAGAGCTATTAATAGAAGGTGGAAGTGACTGGGAGTTTAGCAATCATCTTACGATGCGCAGAGGACCATATATTATTTCAGCAGTGATGGATGAAGGAGCTATGGAATTCCGGGATAAAGTTCAGACCTTTCAGGGATTATATGCAGATATGCTTGAAAATGATTATGCAATCATCACTGAGAAAAGTATCGGCGCAGACGAAAATACGATTCTTTTTGATTTTGCCAGGATTGAAGGGGTAGACTGGCGTGTCATCGGCTGCTCCTCCAGAGTTTATTCCCTGGAAGCAGAGGAGGATGGTTCTGGCTTTACGATGGAAGTGAAGGGAGCAGATGGTATCCGTTCCCATCTGAGAATTCGCTTGCCCAAAGCAGTGGCAGAGCTTAAAGCGAAAGATCAGGATGGCAATCAGGTCAAGGTCGACTTTACCTGGGATGAAAGCACCCGCACTATCCTATTGTCTTATGATAGCTGCAATCAGACTGTATTCCTAAAAGGAAAATTTATATAAATTAGCTTGGAAAAATGGAAGCTATGGTGCTAGTATTAGGATAGAAAATAAATATATTTTCTTAATGCATGAAGGAGGAGCTATGAAGGAGCTTGCAGCAAAATACACAAGATTAAAAAGGCAGGTAGGAGGCAACAGGGAAAGGTACAACTATGAAGAGACCTTTGGACAGCCTCAGGAAGAGTTTTATGGGATTACTATGCCAAATGAATGGAACCGAAGAATTTTGGCGGAATTAGAATTCTCAATTCGCTTATCTAAGGAGCTGGAAGGAAAATATGATGATATCCTTAATCAGGCCCTTGATTACCTGTTAAAACAGATGGAAACGGAAGGCGTCTTAACCAATCGCTCCTGTCAGCTGGCGGAGGAAATGCTATCCCCCATTACGCCGGCTGCAAAGGAGTATGAATTGATTTTAGCAGCCCATGCTCATATTGATATGAACTGGATGTGGGGCTGGCAGGAGACGGTTGCAGCTACAATCGCAACCTTTCAGACGATGTTAAAGCTAATGGAGGAGTATCCGGACTTTCACTTTTCACAGTCACAGGCATCCGTGTATAAGATCATTGAAGACTATGCCCCTGAATTAAAGGAGAAGATAAAACAAAGGATTAAGGAGGGCAGATGGGAGGTTACCGCTTCCGCCTGGGTAGAAACAGATAAAAATATGCCCTCTGCAGAATCCCTTTTAAATCACATTTATTATACAAAGAAATACTTAAAAGAACATTGGGAGCTGGACCCGGATTCTCTGGATATTGATTTTTCTCCGGACACTTTTGGACACTCTGCACATTTGCCTGAGCTGGATCAGTTGGGTGGAATCAAATATTACTACCACTGCAGAGCTTTGGATGGGGATTATGCACTCTATCGCTGGCGTTCCCCTTCCGGCAAGGAAGTACTCAATTATCGGGAGCAATATTGGTATAACAGCGGTATTACACCACTGCCCGGAATAGGGATCATCGACGTTGCCAAACGTTCCGGTGGATTAAAGACCGGTCTTGTGGTATATGGAGTAGGAGATCATGGCGGCGGCCCCACACGCAGGGATATCGAACGGGCACTGGAAATGATGGAATGGCCTGTATTCCCTAAGCTGCGCTTCGGCAGCTTCCATGATTATTTCCATGCTGCGGAGGCAGTTCGGGACAAAGTTCCTGTAGTCGATCATGAACTCAACATGATCTTCCCTGGCTGCTATACCACCCAGAGCAGACTGAAGCTGGGCAATCGCCGGGCAGAGGCTGGTCTTTATGATGCACAAGCCTTGGATGCCCTTGCAAGCAATAGGTCTCTTAGCTCTTATCAGGAGAAGCAATATGAATCTGCATGGCAGAATGTTCTGTTTACGCATTTTCATGATATCCTCACAGGATCTTGTGTTCAGGAAACAAGGGAACATGCTATGGGCTTATTCTCCCATTCCATCGCAGTGGCAGGAACAAGGGCAGCATTTGCCATGCAGGCAATCAGTGCTGACATAGATACCTCCGGTATCAGGATGAAGGAGGAGTTGTTACCTGTTCAGAGAAAATCTCAGTCCCAGTCCGAAGGAGCCGGTGCAGGCTACGGACTGAACTACTTACAAGGAGTGCCTGTACCGGAGCATGGAGCAGGCATCACAAGAATTTTTCATGTATTTAATGTAACAGCAGCAGCCAGAGAGGAAGCCTGTATGCTGACGGTTTGGGATTGGACAGGTGATCTGCGCTACCTTACAATGAGAGACTTCAGTGGGAAGGAGATACCCTTCCAGTTACTTGACAGCAGAATGAAGACTTATTGGGATCATAAGTATTTTAGAGTGTTGGTTAAGGTATCGACCCCTGCGCTGGGATATACTACCATTGTACTTGATCAAAAGGACCCGGAAGAATATGAAATCTACTTGCAACCTTCGGAGCGGACACACAAGCCTTCCCAAAACATGATCTTAGAGAATGAGTATCTGCGGGCTGAGTTTGACTTTAAGAATGGAGCATTACTATCTCTGATAGATAAGAAAACAGGCTTAGAACGCCTAAGAGCCGGTGAAAGAGGAGGACTTCGTTATCTAACCACAGAGCGCAGCAGCTCAAGTGCCTGGACTATAGGAAGATATACAGATATTCAGTCAGATTGCTTTCAGACGCTAAAAATCACAGAGGAAAAAGGAACTTTGCGACAGGGCTTTACCATGGAACAGACAGTAAAGAATTCCTCAGTCAAGTCAGAAATATATCTGGAGGAAGGAGCAAAGGCTCTGTCCATTCATCTGGAAATTGACTGGCATGAAGTAAGTCGCAATCAGGAACCTGTTCCGGTGCTGCTATATCACCTGCCAATCATAGATGGTGAAAAGTTCTTGTATGATGTACCAGGCGGAGTACAGGTTCGTAAAGGCATGCAGCTGGATGTACCTGCACTTCAATATGGAGCGGCAATCAATGAAGTTACCAATCGGGTCGTGTTCTTGGCAGCAGATTGTAAATATGGTTACCGCGGAAGTGAGGAAGGTTTAAGTTGTACTTTGATTAATGCAACCACCAATCCTGATCCTTACCCGGAGAGAGGCATTCATCCTATTACCCTACATGTGGGAGTGGAGGACTATAACCCCCTTACCTTACACAATGTAATCTTCCAAGTGAATCATAAACTCCTTTATCAGTCAGGAAGTGTACATAAGGGTAATTTACCGGCAGAAGGTCAACTTCTTGCATTAGAGGCAGGCACAGGGGTAGTGTCAGGAATTTATCGACTGGAAGGTGATTTGGTCGTTCGTATCTCAGAAATAGCTGGCCTTGATACCACCGTTAGCCTGGAACTTAGCAAGGAGATTGTAAAGGCTGAACTGATTGGCGTTAGCGGAAATGTGATAAAGAGCTTAAGTACTTCAGGCAAGCAGGTTAAGGTACCCATCGCAGCAAAAGAAACGGTTATGGTGCGGATACAGGATAAGAAGTTGTAAAGCATAAGAAAAAGGTGACTATACTAATAAAAATTATTAAGGAAGGAAAGGAGAACAGGCATTCCTCACATGCAGATTGCCGGACAGCAAAACAATAATCTGTTCGGCAAACAGTGCATGACGGGATGCCTGTATCCTTTCCTTCCTGTTATACTTCTGTGTTGCAAAAGACTTGGTTTTATTTATATCTTCTGGTTTACTTTTTTCTGGCTTTGCCAAGATAAGCGGCCTTCACTGCTTCATCCTCCAGAAGGGCTGCACCGCTGCCCTCTGTGGATATGTGTCCGGTCTCGCATACATAACCATAATGGGCTATCTTCAGTGCAAGATTTGCATTCTGCTCCACCAGAAGAATGGTTACGCCTTCTTTGTTCACAGTCTTAATGATATTCATAATATCCTGCACAATGATGGGGGCAAGTCCCAGGGAGGGCTCATCCATCATGATCAGCTTGGGCTTGCTCATAAGAGCACGGCCAACGGCTAACATCTGCTGCTCGCCGCCGGACAGGGTTCCGGCCATCTGCCAGGAACGCTCCTTTAGCCTTGGGAAGAGGGTATATACCCATTCGATATCAGCATCCAAATTGTCCTTACGAAGGTAGCCTCCGATCTTTAAGTTCTCAAGAACAGTCAAATCAGGGAAGACACGACGCCCCTCAGGAACCAGTGTGATCCCCTGCTCTACGATCAGGTTGGGAGCCTTGCAGGTTATATCATTATCTTTGAAATAGATCTTACCACTCTCGGGCTTTACTAATCCGGCTATGGTCCGAAGTATCGTACTCTTGCCGGCTCCATTTGCTCCGATTAAGGTGACGATCTCTCCTTCCGGTACAGTCAGGTTGATGCCCTTAACCGCACGAATTCCGCCATAGGAGACACATAGATTTTCTAAACGTAATAAATTATTCTTCGCCATCGTCCTGTACCCCCAAATAAGCTTCAATTACACGTTGGTTACTCTGGATTTCTGCAGGAGTTCCGGAGGCGATCAGCTTACCGAAATCCAGTACATAAATCCGGTCGGAAATATCCATTACCAGGTCCATATGATGCTCGATCATAAAGATGGTCAGATTGAATTTCTTGCGGATATCATAGATAAAGGAGGTTAATTCATCCGTCTCCTGCGGGTTCATTCCGGCAGCAGGCTCATCAAGGAGCAGCAGCTCCGGATTGGTGGCAAGGGCTCTGGCAATCTCCAGATGTCTTTGCTGACCGTAAGGCAGGGAGTTGGCAACCTCGTCCTTGACCTCTACTAATCCTAAGATATCTAAAAGCTTCATGGTTTCCTCACGCATCTGGCGCTCTTCCTTGTAATTAAGACCCAGGGTTGCAGAGAATACATTGGCTTTGGATCGCATATGCTTGGCAATCAGTACATTTTCAAAAGTGGACAGCTCCTTGAACAGACGGATATTCTGAAAGGTTCTGGCAACCCCCAGCTTTGTAATCTGATCCGGTGTCTTGCGCATGGTTGTGGTATAGACACCTCTGTTTTGCCCGGCATAAAGCTTCTTCATAGAGCCTTTGGGGAAGTTGCTGGTAATCATATTCCCTTTAAAATATACCGCTCCATTGGTAGGGGCATATACACCGGTAATTACGTTGAAAGCAGTTGTCTTGCCGGCACCGTTGGGTCCGATGAGGGAGACGATCTCACCCCGGTTTACCTCCAGGGAGAGGTTATCTACTGCAACGACACCACCAAACTGCATGGTGATATCCTTCATGGTTAAGATATTATCTAGCATTCTTTGCACCTCTCTTTCTTCCACCGAGGAGCTTCCTGACTCGTAAGGAAAGACGGTCCCAGGAGAATTCATTTTTACCCATGATACCTCTTTGATAGAAGAGTACCACCAGAAGCAGGATCACTGAGAAGATAACCATACGAAAGCCAGTACGGAATAAGGGAACCTGAAAGTTTCCGATATAAAGGGGGGCGTCAAAGAAACGCAGCCACCATTCCTTGCTTGCGGTTACCAGTAAGGATGCAATTACACTGCCCGTAACGCTGCCGATACCGCCGATTACCACAATCAGCAGGATATCATAGGTTAAAGAGACACTAAAGGTCTTAGAATCAATGGATCTCATAAACATGGCCAACATACCGCCGCTAACTGCGGAGAAGAAGGAACCAATGATAAAGGACATCTGTTTGTGCCTGGAGAGGTTGATACCCATAGCCTCAGCGGCAACCTCGTCCTCCCGGATGGCACGAAATGCTCGACCGTAAGTGCTGCGAAGCAGTAAAACCATAAGAAGCACACAGACTGCCATAATGGCAAAGGTCTCAAAGAGACTATCAAAGCCGGGGATCTTCTTCAGACCATAGGAACCGTTGGTGATGGTATCCAGCTGAGGGCTGGAGATGATGGCACGAACAATTTCGGAAAATCCTAAGGTAGCAATGGCCAGGTAGTCGCTCTTCAGGCGAAGAACCGGGAAGCCGATAATTGCTGCAAAGACCGCAGCCACAAGACCGCCAAGGATCAACGCAAGGATGGGATACATTGACTGAACCCATGCCGGGCCGGACTCCAGCCAGTACTTAAAGCTCATGATACTTGGATTTACACCACTGATATAGTATACCTCCGCCATTCCATCTGCCGGAATCAGGAAAATTGCAGTGACATAGGCTCCGATGGCCATGAAGCCTGCCTGGCCCAGAGAGAAAAGACCGGTAAAACCGGTTACCAGATTCATGGACACGGCAACCACGGACAGGATGAGGCCCTTCTGGATAACAGTATAGGCCATACCAAACCTAAATTTGTTCGCTTCCAGGAAGAACATCAGTGCAATAATGATGACAGCAAGGATGGCGGTATAGATTGATTTTCTGATTTTACTCATGGTGGGAACCGCCTTTCTATACTTTATCTGTCATTTTCTCGCCAAACAAGCCTGTCGGACGGAAAAGCAGAATGATGATCAATAAGATAAAGGTAAATGCGTCGCTGAAGGTGGAATATCCAAAGGCAACCAGGAAGGTCTCACAGATTCCGATGATAAAACCACCCACCATAGCACCGGGAATATTGCCGATACCGCCAAGTACAGCTGCGATAAAGCATTTCAAACCGGGAAGCGTACCGCTGAAGGGGGTTACAGACATACGGTCGGTAAAATACAAAATAGAACCAATGGCTGCCAGCAGGGACCCAATGACGAATGTATAGCTGATGGTATTGTTCAGCTTAATTCCCATAAGCTGTGCTGTCTCAAAGTCCTTGGACACCGCACGCATGGCCATACCAACCTTGGTGTGGTGGATTAAGAACATCAGAGCAAGGACAAGCAGTATGGTCAGCACCGGGGTGATAAAGGTAACCAGGGATGAGGAGATGCTACCGATATGAAGTATTTTCTTCAGGAAGGGGATCTCCGGATATGCCTTGGGAAGGGCAGTAAACAGGTAAGTAGCAAGGTTCTGAATCAGGTAGGAAGCACCGATTGCAGATATCATGATTGACATACGGGGGGCGGAGCGAAGGGGCTTATAGGCAGCCCGTTCTACAGCAACGCCAAGGGCAACAGTAAGGATACATACTAACGGAATGGCAATCTGCCAGGGAAGGGTAGCCATGGAGAAAATCATGAAATAGCCGGCCATCATGAAGATATCGCCGTGGGCGAAGTTAATCAGGCGGAGTATTCCATACACCATAGTGTATCCGATGGCTATTAAGGCATAGGCTCCACCGAGGGATATTCCTGTTAATATGTGTTGGAAAAGGGTCGTTATGGTCATGTGATGTCCTCCAATACACTTTACAATCCATAGAAAAGAGGCTGCTAAAAGTTATTCGAAGCAGCCTCTTTACTTCAAATTAATATAATCTACTCCTTCAAATCTCCTATATTACTCTACGGTTACGGTCTTTAAGAATTTGAATTCGCCATTTTCTACAGTTTTAATGAATGCCATATCCTTCTTAGCATCACCGTTCTCATCAAAGGAAATAGAACCGGTAACACCATCGATCTGAACATCCACCAGTGCATCACGAATCTTGGTGGAATCGGTGGAAGCTGCCTTTTTGATTGCTTCCAGAGCACAAAGGTAAGCATCATATCCAAGCGCAGATACTGCGGGGATAATCTCAGACTGGTTATTCTCCTTTAAGTAGCTCTTAAATCCGGAGATAAAGGATTCTGCTTCCTTGGTTGCAGGGTCAGCATCATCAAAGAAAGTGGAGAGCACAATTCCTTCCGCATCCTTGCCTGCATTTTCAATAATGGTTGAGTTCTCCCAGGTATCACCGGCCATAATCGGACAGGTAATTCCCAGCTCTCTCGCCTGCTTGATGATCAGGGGAGCAGTAGCAATTGAGGAGGGAGCAAAGATAACATCAGGGTTAGCTGCCTTTACATTGGTCAAAATGGCCTTAAAATCTGTCTGATTTGTCTGGAACTGTTCCTCGCTCACGATAGAGCTGTCACCTGCAAGGCCCTTGAAAGCTGTAACGAAGAAGTTACCAAGTCCTGAGGAATAGTCATCGCCTAACTGAGTAATCACAGCAGCTGTCTTAGCACCTGACTGGTATGCATAGTTGGCCATTACGGTACCCTGGAAAGGATCCAGGAAGCAGACACGGAAATAATAATCATTTCCTAAGGTAACCTGAGGATTGGTGCAGGAAGCGCCAATGGCAGGAATCTTTGCTTCCTTAAAAAATTCACCGGCTGCAATAGATACACCGGAACCGTAAGAACCAAGCACAACCTTAACGCCGGAGCTGATCAGACTCTGTGCAGCAGTAACTGCTTCTGTCTTATCACTCTTGTTATCAACTTCAACTAATTCAATATTATATGTAACTCCGTTAATATCAACTGTAGGGTACATTTTGTTGGCATAGCGGATACCAAGAACCTCCTGGAAGCCACCGCCGCCATTTTCTCCTGTCTGCGGCTCAAATACACCGATCTTAATCACATTCTTGCCTTCACCAGCTTTTGTT
>JAJUHH010000104.1 GCA_029267975.1 Clostridiales bacterium | reverse complement strand
GCATAGATTCTATGGACCCCTTGGGAAAAGCTCCAGCGAACCAAGGCCAGTGCTGCTTCGCTCCCATATCCTCTGCCCTGGTAGTTCTCATTTAAAACATAACCCAATTCCTTTGCATTGAACTCTCTGTTTCCCAAATACAGATTACCGATCACCTTATGCTTGTCTTTTAATTCAATGGCAAAGAACTCATCGCTTTCGCTGCGCTGCCTGATGACCTGATCAATTTGATCTGCACGAAAATGAGGATATCCTTCAAACTCTTTGTCGACTCTCTGAAGCATATACTCGCACAAATCATCCCTGTCCTTCATTTCAAATTTTCGAATAAGTAATCGCTCTGTTTCAATTCTCATACTATCTCCTATAGGAGGATAACTATTCAATTGTAATAAATCACCCGTATTTACCGTCCATAACAATCAACAAATGAAGGAAGCTATCACTTTCTTAATATTTTCTCCATGGCCTTCCCTTTGGCCAGCTCATCGATCAATTTATCCAGGTAGCGGATCTTTTGCATTAATTCATCCTCAATTTCCTCTACCCTGTAGCCACATATAACCCCCTTGATCAAAGAGGCATTGGGATTTATCTGGGGAGCCTGATGAAAGAAGGTTTCCAGGTCAACTCCCTTTTCTAATTGCTCTTTAAATGATTGCTCATCATAGCCGGTCAGCCAATAAATGATTTCATCTACTTCTTCCTTAGTTCTTCCTTTTTTTTCAGCTTTTTCTATATAGAGGGGGTAGACACTGGCAAAGGGCATTTTATAAATTCTTGTATTCTTCATTGATATTCCTCCTGTTCTTATCAGCTCTTTCCTTCTTAGTTTGCTTTATCATACCATATTTATACAAATGAGTCCAGTAAAGTCAGGTAATGAAAAAGACTTAGGTAGTATCCTTGCCTAAGTCTATAATTGGTAAAATCAATATACATTCTTTTGTACTATATATTCATCTGCTTCATATTCTTTTGATCTATATTCTTCTGAACTTCTGATATCTTCTCTGAAGCAGCTCCTCTGTGGATAATTGCAGCAGTTCCTCAAGATCTGTCTCCAGGATTGCCTTCACGTGTGTGGCCATCAGATTATAGTCATTGTGGGCTCCTCCGGCAGGTTCCGGAATAACTCCGTCAATTATTTTAAATCTATATAAATCCTGTGCGGTTAATTTCATATCATTGGCCGCCTGCTCTGCCTTCGATGCGTCTTTATACAGAATGCTGGCAAAGCCCTCCGGTGACAGGATTGAATAGATGGAATTCTCCAGCATATATACCTTGTCGGCAACCCCAAGGGCCAGGGCTCCTCCGCTGCCCCCCTCCGAAATGACCACAGAGATGATCGGCGTCTTAAGCAGCATCATCTGCGCCAGATTGCTGGCAATGGCCTCCCCCTGTCCCCGCTCTTCGGCACCCAGGCCGCAGAAGGCTCCCGGAGTATCAATGAAACAGATGATCGGGCGATGAAATTTTTCCGCCTGTTTCATCAGCCGAAGTGCTTTCCGGTAGCCCTCCGGATGAGGCATGGAAAAATTACGGGCGATATTCTCTTTTGTATTACGACCCTTCTGCTGTGCAATAACCGTAACCGGAATGTCTCCAAAAAATGCAATCCCGCCTACGATAGCTCTGTCTTCTCCATAGAAGCGGTCACCATGCATTTCCAGGAACTGATCAAATATCCGTTCAATATAATCAAGGCCAGTGGGTCGGACTGGCATTCTGGCCAACTTCACTCTTTCCCAAGGTGTTATACTCATAAATACCTCTCTAGTCAGGCTCAACCTGATCTTTCCAGTCTTTCTGATCTACCGAATGCAGTTTAAGAATTGTTCCCAGAGTGGATCTTAAACGATCCCTTGGGACTATCTGATCGACAAAACCATGTTCCAGCAGAAATTCTGCCCGCTGAAAGCCTTCCGGCAGCTTCTGTCCGATTGTCTGCTCAATGACTCTCGGTCCGGCAAAACCTATCAGGGCTCCCGGCTCCGCAAGTATAATATCTCCTAGCATTGCAAAGCTGGCAGTGACACCACCTGTGGTGGGATCAGTAAGAACAGTAACATAAAGAAGGCCTTCCTCACTGTGCTTTGCCACAGCAGCACTTACCTTTGCCATCTGCATCAGGGAAAAGATCCCCTCCTGCATTCGGGCCCCACCGGAAGCTGTGAATACAATAACCGGCATTCTTTCCCTGGTGGCCCGTTCGAATAATCTTGTAAGCTTCTCACCGATGGTGGTACCCATGCTTCCCATGAAAAAAGAAGAATCCATGACAGCAAGCATAACCGGCTGTCCTTCTATCTTCCCTTTCCCGGTAACGACACCATCCACAAGCCCCGTCTGGGTCTGGGTTTTGACAAGCTTATCCCCATATCCGGGGAAATTTAAGGGGTCCCTGCTGGACAGCTGGGCATCAAATTCCTGCAGCTCACCATCATCCAGGATCATTGCAAGTCGCTCATTGGCGGATACCTTGAAGTTATATCCGCACTCGTCACAGCGCTTATAATTCTTAAGCAGCAGCTTGGTATAGATTACCTTCCCGCAGCTTGGACATTTGGTCATGATTCCCTGAGGAACATTTGGCTTTTCTTCTTCTGTCCTAACAATATCCTGAGGCTTTACACGATATACATTTGAGGTAGCATATTGCTTTGGTTTAAATATATTATTCACAATAACCTCCTGGCACACGAACCAATCGTATGTTCACAAAACTGTCAGCCACAAGTAAAGAAATCTTCTGCGTGCCTGTAATTATGCTTTCAGCTCGGCAATCAATCCCGTATAATACCTTCCTGATCTTAGCTCTTCCTTCTCAAGCAGTTCATATTGATACTCCACATTGGTCTGAATACCGTCAATGATGAGCTCCGATAAGGCTCGCTTCATCCGCTCGATGGCCTCTTCCCTGTCCCGCCCATAGGCAATGACCTTGGCAAGCATGGAATCATAACAGGAGGGAACCACATAGCCGGGATATAAGGCACTGTCTACACGGACACCAAAGCCACCGGGGAAGAGGACATTCTCCACACGGCCGGGGCAAGGCATGAAATTCCTGCTGGGATCCTCTGCATTAATCCTGCATTCAATAGCGTGTCCCCGAAACTCTATATTCTCCTGACGGTAAGGCATAGGCTCACCGGCAGCAATTCTGATCTGGGCCTTTATCATATCAATTCCTGTCACCATCTCGGTAACCGGATGCTCTACCTGGATTCTTGTGTTCATTTCCATAAAATAATAATTGCCCTGCTGATCCAGCAGGAATTCAATGGTTCCGGCATTGACATAACCTGTTGCCTGGGCTGCCTTCACAGCAGCATCTCCCATCCTTTGACGAAGCTCAGGGGTCATAATGGCGGAGGGGGATTCCTCAATCAGCTTCTGATTTCTTCTCTGCACAGAACAATCTCTCTCCCCAAGATGAACTACATTGCCATGACTATCCGCCAGGATCTGAAATTCAATATGCTTTGGATGGATGATCAGCTTCTCAATATATACCTTGTCATCGGCAAAGGCAGCTTTGGCTTCTGCCTTGGCAGCATGATAGGCCTTCTCCAGTTCCTCAGCATGAAATACCGCCCTCATTCCCTTGCCGCCACCACCGGCAGATGCCTTGATCATGACAGGGTAACCGATGGCCTGGGCAAGCTCAAGGGCTGCCTTGGCAGTCTCTACTTCTCCTTCAGAACCGGGTACCACCGGCACTCCGGCCTTTAGCATGGTCTCCCTTGCCTTGGACTTATTTCCCAATAGATCAATGGTGTCTGCTTTCGGTCCGATAAAGGTGATATTACAATCCTCGCACATTCTTGCAAAGGAGCTGTTCTCTGACAGGAAGCCAAAGCCGGGATGAATTGCCCTTGCCCCGGTAAGGACCGTTGCACTGATGATATTCTGCATGTTCAGGTAGCTGTCCTTGGATCTTGCCGGGCCAATGCATACCGCCTCATCTGCCAGCATCACATGCAAGGCTTCTTTATCTGCTTCGGAATAAACAGCTACCGTAGCGATGCCCATTTCCTTGCAGGCACGGATAATTCTTACCGCTATCTCTCCGCGATTTGCTATTAATATTTTTTTAAACATCGCAACACTCCTTGATACTTGTTAATCTCCAATGGCGAAGGTCAGGGTTGCCTCCACAGCAACCTTTCCGTCCACATAGGCAATGGCTGAGCCCACACCAAACCTTCCTTTATTCTTCGTAATCTCTACCTGAAGGGTCAGAACATCACCTGGAACCACCTGACGTTTGAATTTCACTTTATCAATGCCACCGAAGTACATGATCTTGCCCCGGTTGGCTTCTATACTTAACATACATGCTGCACCGGTCTGGGCCAGCGCCTCCAGAATAAGTACCCCCGGCATTACTGCTTTTCCGGGAAAATGTCCCTGAAAGAAGGGTTCATTCATGGTCACACATTTTCTTCCGACAGCACGAACTCCGGCTTCCAGCTCATCAATGCGATCAAGCAGGAGAAAGGGCGGTCGATGGGGTATGATTTTTTGAATTTCTTCAATATTTAACATAGCATACTATCTCCACATATCAAATCTGTCTGAAATATTTCATTTGTCTTACTATCGCCTTATCTGTAGGGAATATTTCATCTGTCATACTGTCGCTATATCTGTCCGAAATATTTCACCTGTCATACTGTCGCTATATCTGTCCGGAATATTTCACCTATCATACTGTCGCTATATCTGTCCGGAATATTTCACCTATCTTAGTGTCGCTTAACTATCTATTTAATTAAAAATAAAGGCTGCCCATATTCCACCATTTGCTCATTCTCAGTTAATATTTTGACAATCTCGCCGTCATGTTCGCTTTCGATTTCATTCATGAGCTTCATTGCCTCAATGATACAGATGGTCTGGCCCTTCTTTACCTTATCGCCGACCTTCACAAAGGGCGGCTTATCCGGTGCAGGCTGTGCGTAGAAGGTACCAACCATAGGAGCTACAATCTTTTTATGATGCTCTACCTCTGCTTTATCCTCTGCTGGCGCTGCTTCCAGGCTACTGCCTGCCGCTGCTGCTGTCTGAACCTGTGTAACTGATGCTGCAGCTGCTGTTTGTACCTGGCTGCTTAAGGGTACCGCTGCCGGCGGCAAAGCAGGAGCCGCTTTCTCAAGGCAGATTCGAATACCTTCTTCTTCTATTTCTAACCTGGTTAAATCAGTGTGATTCATTTCCTTCATTAGGTTAATGATACTTTTATAGTCCATGCAATACCTCCGATTAACCCCTAGGGGCTTATTGCTATTCCATCCAGTTCTTAAATAACAGGGTTGCATTGTGCCCGCCAAAACCAAAGGAATTGGACATCGTATAGGTAAGCTTTGCACTTCTTCCTGTTATGGGAACATAGTCTAAATCACATTCCTCGTCGGGCTTAAGTAATCCAATGGTGGGAGGGATAAAGCTTTTCTCCATGGCCTTCACACAGATCACTGCTTCTACCGCCCCGGCTGCTCCCAGCAAATGTCCGATCATGGATTTTGTGGAGCTTACCGGAATTCGGTATGCCGCCTCTCCCATTGCAGCTTTCACTGCTAAGGTTTCTACCTTGTCATTGGTGGGAGTACCTGTTCCATGGGCATTGATATAGGAGACCTCATCCGGCCTTACTCCCGCTTCCTCCATGGCAAGCTTCATAGCTCTTGCTCCGCCCTCTCCATCAGAGGAGGGTGCCGTAATATGGTAGGCATCGCAGGTGGTACCGTAGCCCACGATCTCGGCATAAATCTTTGCCTTGCGTGCTTTGGCATGTTCATATTCCTCAAGCAGAAGAATTCCTGCCCCTTCTCCCATGACAAAGCCATCTCTGTCCTTATCAAAGGGAATGGATGCCCGCAGGGGATCACTGCTGGTAGATAGTGCGGTTAAGGTTGTAAAGCCAGCCACCGCCAGGGGTGTGATGGATGCTTCCGTTCCTCCGGCCAGGATGACATCTGCATAGCCGTGCTTAATGCTGCGGAAGGCCTCACCGATACTGTTATTCCCTGTGGCACAGGCCGTTACCACATTCGTACAGACACCTTTGGCACCAAATTGGATTGCAATATTGCCTGCTGCCATATTGGTGATGGTCATTGGGATGAATAAGGGATTAACCCGTCTGGGTCCCTTCTCAAGCAGGGTCTTTGTCTCCTTCTCGATCAGACCGATGCTTCCGATCCCCGATCCCACAAAGACTCCAAAACGCTCTCTATTAATACTGTCAAGCTCAATGCCGGAATCCTCCAGGGCTTCCTTGGCAGCCACCACTGCAAACTGGGAGAAACGGTCCATTCTCCTGGCATCCTTTGCATCCATATAATTCTTCGGATCAAAGTCCTTCACCTGAGCTGCAACCTTTCCCTGATAACCCTCGGTATCAAAGCTGTTGATCAGATCAATGCCGCATTTTCCAGCCTGTATATTCTCAAAGAACTCATTTACATTATTCCCGATTGGAGTAACTGCACCCAATCCGGTTATGACAACTCTGCGATTCATGTTAACTACCTCCATACTGCCAATGCACAAGCAGGTGCAAAGGCATTCACTTTACATTGCCAATCCGCCATCGACCTGAAGGACCTGACCTGTGATATAATTTGCCGCCTCTGATGCTAAAAAGCTGACTGCTCCTGCCACCTCACTTGCAATCCCATAACGCTTCAAGGGAATTGCTGCTACGGTTGCTTCCTTATATTTGTCGGGTAATTTATCCGTCATATCTGTTTCTATAAATCCTGGTGCCACAGCATTTACCGTAATGCCTCTGGGAGCCAGCTCCCTGGCAACGGATTTGGTCATACCGATGACTCCCGCCTTGGATGCGGCATAATTTGTCTGACCGATGTTGCCGGTTAGTCCTACAACGGAGGATATATTAATGATCTTGCCCTGCTTTTGCTTTAGCATAACAGTTGCAGCATGCTTCATACAGAAGAAGGTTCCCTTCAGATTAACATCTATGACATGATCAAAATCAGCTTCCGACATACGCATCAGCAGGTTATCCTTTGTGATGCCGGCATTGTTTACTAAGACGTCCACTCTGCCATAATGCTTCACTGCTTCCTCAATTAACTTTCTTGCTTCCTCTTCCCGGCTGACATCTGCCTGAATTGCAATTGCCTCTCCCCCGGAATTTTGGATGGAGGTCAATAGCTCCTCAATCTGTGCAAGACTGTTGCGATAATTGACCACAACCTTGGATCCATACTGGGCAAACTGCAAGGCAATCGCCCTGCCAATTCCCCTTCCCGCACCGGTTATTACAGCAACCTTTCCATTCAGCATCCTATCATTCTCCTTCCCATCCTGCACCATACCTTTACTGTATGTTTGTGAAGGCCTTCACCGTATTCTCAAGGGTAGCCAGATCCTCAACATTATAGACCTTCAGCCCCCGATCAATCTTTCTGACAAAACCGGATAAGGTCTTACCCGGTCCGATCTCTATAAAAGCTGTTACTCCGTCAGCTACCATCCTGCGAAGGATCTGCTCCCACTGAACGCTGCTCATGACCTGTTGATATAATAATTCCTTGATCTGATCCTCTTTGGCATACTCTGCATTGACATTGCTGAGCACAGGTATATTTAAATTTCCCAGCTCCAATGCCACCAGTTCAGCCTTCAGTCGATCGGCCGCAGGTCTTAACATAGAGGTATGAAAGGGTGCACTGACCGCGAGATCCATGGTCTTTAAGGCTCCCTTTTCTTTGGCAATTCTTGCTGCCTCCTCAACCGCCTTAATTTCTCCACCGATCACAATCTGGCCCGGACAGTTAAAGTTTGCCGGCTCTACGATGCCGTAGGACTTTGCCTGTTCACAGGCTTCCCGGACCTTATCCTCTGCCAACCCAAGAATGGCACACATCTTGCCGATTCCATCCGGTACGGCCTCCTGCATATAGCGACCACGCTTACGCACCAAAGGTATAACCTGGGCGAGGGTAAATACTCCCGCTGCCGTTAAGGCGGAATACTCTCCCAGACTTAAGCCTGCTGCCACATCCGGCTTAATCCCGTATTCGGACAAAGCCCGATAGGCCGCGATAGACGTGGTGACGATGGAAGGTTGGGTATTTTCCGTAAGATCAAGCTCCTCCTTGGAACCATGGAAAATAAGTTCAGTCAGATCCATGGATAAGCTCTCGCCGGCTTCCTCAAAGGTCCTTTTGCATACCCCAAAAGCATCATAAAGCTCCTTGCCCATTCCGATATACTGCGCCCCCTGGCCGGCAAATAAAAACGCTGTCTTTCCCATGTCTTATCTCCAATCCTTATTCAACAGCTTCTCCGCTTCTGCAAACATTTCAAGAATGATTTCCCTACTGCTCTGTTCCTTACTAACAAGAGCGGCAACCTGACCTGCCATAACACTACCGAAATCCATATCTCCCTGAACTGCAGCTCTGGCAAGTGCACCGACTCCTAATTGCTCAATCTCCTCAACAGATGCATTGGATGCTTCCAGCTCAATAAACTTTCTGCTGAGCTTATTCTTCAGGATACGTACCGGATGGCCTGTTCTTCGGCCTGTAACGATGGTATCGATATCCTTGGCAGCTAGAACCTTCTGTTTATAATT